>CAZQFI010000251.1:0-7128 GCA_964592545.1 uncultured Geobacteraceae bacterium | reverse complement strand
TTAACGGCAAAAACCTGACCGGTAATGTAGCTCGCCCGCTCAGAACAGAGGAAACTGACGAGCCCCGAAACCTCTTCGGGTTGACCGATCCGTCCCAGAGGAATAATCGGCAGAATCTGGTCCATCGGAAGATTTTCGGTCATATCGGTTTCGATAAACCCGGGAGAAACGGCATTGACGAGAATGTTGCGCCGTCCCACTTCAGCGGCAAGAGACCGGGTCGCGCCGATCAAACCCGCCTTGGCAGCGGAATAGTTAACCTGCCCACCCATCCCCGTTTCACCGGATGTCGAAACAATATTGACAATCCGGCCACGCCGTTTTTTCAGCATCCGTGCCACCACCAGGCGGGTAACATTAAAAAAACCGTTAAGATGGACAGCAAGAACATCTTCCCACTCCTTCCGGCTCATCAACGCCAGAATCCCGTCACGGGCAAATCCGGCATTATTAACCAGAACGGCAGGAACAGCGCTTTCAAGCAATGGTTCCAAAGCTCCGGCGGTTGCCTCGGCATCGGCAACGTCAAATGGAAGAAGAGTATAGCTGCCACCGGCCGTTTCAATGTCATCACCGACCTGTTGAGCGGCAGCAGTGTCACTGCGATAATTCAGCCAGATGTGAAAACCATCGGTGGCAAGTTCTTTGGCAATAGCAGCACCGATCCCTTTGCTGGCACCGGTTATCAAGGCAATCTGTTTGTTCGGCATGGAACCCCACTTAATCGATCAGAGAAAATTTGTCACTCTCTCTCATACAATATCGACGAGAAAACTCCCTGTTTATAACAGGATTCTCCGTCACTTTCATCTTCAAGTACCGCTATCCTATTAGGGTTCGCTCCTCTTTTCAAGTAAATGAAATCTGGTACAAAAAACCGGCGACGCCGTTCCATTTTTAGAAAAAAATTGACTCGCCCCATCTATTTGGTTATATTGCCAAATAGATGGGGCGAAGAGAATATGGATATCAGACAGAAAAAACATCTGGAAGCACGCGCTAAAGTTCTTAAGGCGATGGCGCACCCAAGTCGGCTCTTTATTATCGAAGAGCTCGAAAAGGGGGAACGGTGTGTCTGCGAACTCACCGATATGATCGGTGCCGATGTTTCGACGGTCTCCAAGCACCTCTCGGTATTAAAGCAGGCAGGGATTGTTGTCGATGACAAACGGGGCAATCAGGTTTATTACCAGCTGCGGGTCCCCTGTATCCTTAATTTCTTCGGCTGTATTGAATCGGTACTGGAAGCACAGGCTCACGATCAGACGTCCCGGTTAAAAATTGTGACTCTGTAGTTTGTTGCCGGCTATTTTTTTGCTCAAGTATTTGGCTATTTTGCCAATAAGGTAAATTCTATGGATTGGAAAAAGGAATGGAAGCCGCTGCTCTGGATAATTGCAATCTTCAGTGCGTGCTTTTTCTTCCCGATTGAACTGCCACGGGTTCAGGGCGCCATCATGGAGTCTCTCTCTCTGGTGAAGTGGTATGCCCGGGAGCACGTTCTCCTCTGTCTTATCCCTGCATTTTTTATTGCCGGAGCAGTTGCGGTCTTTGTCAGTCAGTCCACAGTGATGAAATACCTCGGCCCCACCGCCAACAAGGTCTTGGCCTACGGGGTTGCAGCGGTTTCGGGAACAATTCTGGCGGTCTGTTCATGCACTATTTTACCGCTGTTTGCCGGTATTTACCGGATGGGAGCGGGGCTTGGTCCCGCCTGTGCATTTCTCTATTCGGGTCCGGCAATCAATATTCTGGCGATCGTTCTGACCGCCCGTATTCTTGGTCCGGAGATGGGGATCGCCCGTGCTATCGGCGCAATAATTTTTGCCGTCGTTATCGGTCTGGCAATGCACCTCTTCTTTCGCCACGAAGAAGCGGAGAAAGCGGCGGTTGCTCCCGTCATGTGTGAGGACGACAACAGTCGACCGCTGTGGCAGACAGCCAGTTATTTTGCCAGTATGGTGGGGATTCTCGTCTTTGCCAATTGGGGGAAAACCGAGAACCCAACAGGACTCTGGCATTTCATTTATCTCTCAAAATGGTGGATCACCAGCGGCTTTTCTGTCGCGCTGTTTATGATGCTGGCGACATGGTTTCAGCTTGGCTTTATCCGTATCGGCATAGCTCTCTTTCCCGCTGTGCTCTCAGCAATGATTCTGCCCCACCAACCGGCTCTCGCTTTTACCTTTGGCGTTATCGGACTGTCGGTTCTCTGTAATCTCAAATCGACCCGTGACGGCGAAATGGGTGAGTGGTTCAGTGAAAGCTGGGACTTTGCCAAAAAAATACTCCCACTGTTGCTGATCGGCGTTCTGATTGCCGGGGTTCTCCTCGGTCGCCCCGATCACGAAGGGTTGATTCCATCGGCATGGGTCGCTTCACTGGTTGGAGGAAATTCTCTATTTGCCAATCTGTTCGCTTCGGTCTTCGGTGCCTTCATGTATTTTGCAACGTTAACCGAAGTCCCGATTTTACAGGGGTTGATCGGCGCCGGAATGGGAAAAGGACCGGCCCTGGCATTGCTGCTGGCCGGACCGGCTCTCAGTTTACCGAACATGCTGGTGATTCGCAGCGTTATGGGGACGAAAAAGACTGTTGTCTTTGTCGCCCTGGTCATGACGATGGCAACAATCAGCGGTTTAATTTACGGAACATTTTTCTGAATCGATACAAAAGGAGCGACACCATGAAAAAAATCCAGATTCTCGGCACGGGCTGTGCCAAATGTGAAAAGCTTGCCGCAGGCACCAAAACAGCAGCAGAAAATCTCGGCATTGACTACGAAATGGAAAAAGTGACCGATATTAACCAGATCATGAGCTACGGGGTGATGACAACTCCCGGATTGGTCGTCGACGGAAAAGTTCTTTCCGCGGGAAAAGTGCCGGGAACTGCAGAATTGGAGAAGCTGTTGGGATAAATGGTCAATTTCAACAGAGAGCTGATAAAAACGGGAGGAACGACTAAGGGGCGACCACAATTTGGTCGCCCCTGAATTGTAAACAGAGTTGCCGCAGATTTTTTATCCAAGCAGCTCTTTCGCAACAGCGACAAAGTTTTCAGCCGTGAATCCGAAATGTTTCATCAATTCACCCGCGGGAGCACTGGCACCAAACTCATCCATCCCGATTGCACGACCCTGTAAACCAACGTAACGCTCCCAGCCAAAACGGCTGCCGGCTTCCATCGAAACGCGCTTGGGACAAGCCGCCGGAAGAACCTCTTCGCGATAAGCAGCATCCTGCGCTTCGAACAGCTCCCATGATGGCAGTGAAACAACCCGAACCCCGGTGCCTTCAGCCTGAAGAGCTTCCTGAGCTGCAATGGCATGCTGAACCTCAGAACCACTTGCCAGCAGAATCAGTTGCAGATCCCCTTTCTCCGGAGAAAGGACATAACCGCCACGCTGAACGCCAGCGGCCGCAGCAAACTGATTGCGGTCAAGGGTCGGCAAACCCTGCCGCGACAATACCAGCACCGTTGGTCCCTGCCGGTTGGTGATCGCCGCTTTCCATGCTTCAGCGGTTTCATTGGCATCACACGGACGGATCACCGTCAGGTTCGGCATCGCCCGCAGTGACGCGAGGTGCTCAACCGGCTGGTGAGTCGGACCATCTTCGCCGAGGCCAATCGAATCGTGGGTCATCACATAGATAGGAGCCAGTCCCATCAGCGCAGCCATCCGCATTGCCGGCCGCATATAATCGGCAAACACAAAGAAGGTCCCGCCGAAGGGAATCAGTCCCGGAGTATGGCACAGGCCATTCATAATTGAGCCCATGGCGTGTTCACGGATTCCGTAATGGATATTGCGGCCACTTTGCCCCGGCTGCCAGTAACCAACCCCTTTAATTTCGGTGTTATTGGACGGAGCAAGATCAGCAGAACCACCGATCAGGAAGGGGAGTTTTTCGGCCAGACCATTGATCGCCGCACCACTCGCCTGACGGGTTGCCTTGGCGCCATCTTCAGCTGAGAAAACCGGCAATCCGGTATCCCAACCGGCAGGTAATTCACCACCACTGACGGCCAGCCATGCACTCACCTGAGGAGACGATTTTTTCTGCTCAAACCGTTGCTGCCATGCCGCTTCGAGCTCAGCACCACGAGCCAGACATGAGCCCATGTGCTCAGAAACCTCGGCAGGAATCACAAAAGTTTCCTGGGGGTCACGACCATAAGCCTGTTTGGTCAGGGTAAGTTCATCGGAACCAAGTGGCGCCCCGTGAGCACCGGCCGTATCCTGTTTGTTCGGAGCACCGATCCCGATATGGGTTCGGGCGATAATCAACGATGGGCGGGGATCATTCTTCGCCCTCTCCAGCGCAGCATCAATTTCGGTGAGATTCTCGCCCTCAACCCGCTCAACATGCCAGCCATAGGCCAGATAACGGGTCCCGACATCTTCGGTAAATGCCAGTCCGGTGTCACCTTCAATGGTAATTTTGTTATCAAGATAGATATAATTGAGATCGCCCAGCTGCAGATGCCCGGCCAGAGACGCGGCCTCCGCCGACACCCCTTCCATCAGATCACCATCGGAGCAGATCACCCAGGTACGGTAGTCAAACAACTCACTATCGACCTGTTGAGCCAGATACTGCCCCCCCATTGCCATCCCGACAGCCACAGCAACGCCCTGTCCCAACGGCCCGGTGGTTGTTTCAACGCCCGGAACATGACCAAACTCGGGATGCCCGGCGGTCTTGCTGCCAAACTGGCGGAAGTTTTTGAGATCGTCAAGAGAGAGAGCGTAGCCGGTGAGGTGCAGCATCGAATAAATCAGCGAGGATGCATGACCACAGGAGAGAATAAACCGATCACGGCCTGCCCAGTCGGGATTGGCGGGGTTATGACGCAGATGCTTCATATACAACAGATAGGCAATCGGCGCCGCTTCCATTGGTGTTCCGGGGTGACCCGAATTTGCTTTTTCAACCATATCAGCGGATAAAAGTCGAATAGTATCAATGGATTGACGAACAACAGGCTCGGAAAAATTTTGTGACGACATGCGCAGCTCCTTGGTATGTTTTTAAGCCGTACATTGAAACAGGAATCGGGTCGATAAATCAAGGTAAAGTGGGCGGGAAACAGATTAAATCCTGTTGCAAAAAAGCAAAAAAATGGCCGGCAATGGGGGGAGGTATTCCCGTTGCCGGCCTAAAAACGAAGAAAGGAGGTAAAATGTTTCTTCTTTATGATCAACTTTTCGACTGCCACACCGAACTGTTGATGGCTGGTACTCTACAGCTGCCAACAACAAAAAAACACGTGGAATGGCGTATTTAATTGCTACAGATCGCGCAAATGACGACTGTGCATTTACGCAGTTCTCCTCTCAACGGCAGGAAAGATCAACAGTCGGCATACCCGCAATGGTCAAATAATACCCGCAACTTAGCATCACGGCTTCCCTGCCAGCGCGATAGCAACTGTTCTGCCAGGGTTTCACCGCTGGCAACAATGTCATCAACAACGCGGAGAAAACAACTTTCGTCGGAACCGCTGTCGCCGGCAAGAAATTGTTCCTGCAAACTCAGCGTTGCGATCTGTACCAGTTCAGCAGCGACGTTCTGCAGGGTCCCGTCCCGAAACCGTGTTTTCAGCCCATTCCGCCACGAAGTTCGATAGAGCTCCCGGAAATCACCTGTCGACATGTCAGAAAATATCCCTTCAACACCTCGTAACCCTTGCTCGGTATAGAGCAGCCCTTTGTAGAAAGCGGCAACGGCAGCGGTATAACGGGGCGGCAAACTGTCGGCCGTGCGTACTTCAATCTGTGGCCGAAGACGAACTTCGGGGAATAACGTCGACAGGTGGAGATTCCAGTCATCGAGCGTCGCCCGCTCCCCCTGCCAGCCCGATTCGAGATAGTGGCGAAAAGTGATGCGCTCATCGGTCAGATCAAGATAATTGTCATCACGCGACAGGAAATAGAGGGGGACATCGAGGGCATAAGCGATAAAATCACCGAGCCCGCTGGTTGAACTGAGCAGTTGCTCAATCAATCCGCAGCGATCGGGGTCGGTGCGTGACCAGATTTCACCCCGCAACGACAGACAACCGGTCGGCTGATCCTCAAGAATTGCCGAGTTAGCAAACAGCGCATAGCAAACCGGACTGAGCCACTGCGCCACCCGCAATTTTCTGACACAGTCGGCTTCATCGGAAAAATCGAGGTTCACCTGTGTCCCCGCCGTCTGTTTCATCATCTGCTGCCCCATATCGCCACACCGGAGCATGTAGGGAGCCATAATTTTGTAGCGCGGTTTGGACAACCAGTTGATTTTTTCGAGCGGGGTGAAGGGATGAACACCCAAGCCAAGGAACACCAGTCCCAGGTCGTGACCAATGGTGATGATATGCTGGCGATAGCGGTTCAGATCACGCCAACTACAGGCAATATCACAGCAGAATTTTCCCGACAGTTCCAGCTGTCCTCCCGGCTCAAGGGTCACCGAAGAGCGTTTTCCCTGCAAGCCGATCAGGTTTTCCCCGTCAAACACCCCCTGCCAACCACCGATGCCATCAAGCTTTGCCAGCAGCTCACGGGTCCGGGGATAATCGACCGCCTCACCCGTTTGCCGGTCGACAACCAGCTTCTCTGTCTCCAGTCCGACTCCCCACTCCATTTTCGGTCGTGCTCCACGCAGCAGAAAATCGCTGAGTTGCTGGAGATTTTCAACAGGCTGAGAACCTTTGATCTCTTCCAAACCGGGATGGGGTGACATAGCTGCCCTTTCAGAAAAACCGGAAACTCAGGAACTCAAATAACCGCTCACCGCATCGGCAATCGTCTGGAAAATCTTGGTAAACTCCATCTCGTCCTGCTCCAGCAAGGTGATCCGGAAACCCCGCTCATCGGTGCAGAAAGAGGAAATCGGTACAACACAGATCCCCGTTGAAGCGAGAAGATAATAAACAAAGCGTTTATCGGTCAACGTGCCCGGCTGATCTACCAGTTCCTCAACCATCTCACGGATCTGGTCATTCTCAATCGGCAGAGTCTGACGGTCATTCAGACGACCCGGTTCAAAAACCACGCTCATGTAGAAAGCGCCATTCGTCCGGTTAACTTTAAGTCCCGGCACCTGCTTCAACATATCGTAAGCGATGTTGGAATAG
>CAZQFI010000250.1:0-7666 GCA_964592545.1 uncultured Geobacteraceae bacterium | reverse complement strand
TGTCGCCGTTACTGTCTGCCCAGTGAAAAGGTGCTATCGTCATTACACCGACCATCTCAACAGCGGCTGAAGTACGTTGTCCATCAGGGTTGGCAATCAACTCTCCGGTTATGGATAAATCTGCGGTGGAGGTGATCTCTTCAGGAACCTTCAGCAGATAAAAAACCCTGATTTTTAATGGCGGCTTACGAAAAATCCAGCGAGCCTTACCGGTGGTTTTGTCAAGATGAGAAACAACCGGCTGCGCTTCAACCAGGTGCCAGCCCGCCGGGAAAGTCTCTTTAAGGATCATCCCCTTCAGCAGCTTATCGGTAGAAAGATCGACATGAATCAACACCGTGCTGCCGGGAGCGGCATAAGCGGGTAAAATCCGTTTTGCACACAGGGTTAATGGCGGGACAGGGATCGGTCGGCTGTAATAATAGCCTGCAACTGCGAGAACGACAATAAACAGCAGAACAAAAAATATTATTTTACGTCGCTCACCGGAAGACGGGGTTTCTGACTGCTCTTCCTCTTCGACCTGGGATTTCAGAATTGCGTCAAGGTCAACTTCAAGGGCTTCTGCCAGTTTTAAAGCGTTATCACGCATAATCGTCGGATAACGGTTATTTTCCCAGCGTGACACGGTATCGGTTGTCACACCGACAACCTTGGACACATAAAACTGTGTCAGCCGTTTTTCCTCACGGATTCTTTTAACCGCATGGCCATCTATCGCGACAGACGAGGAATTTAGTGGTTCCATAATATACCCGATGAGTAGCTGAAATAACGTTTTGCGGAGTCTAACAGAGAGGAAGCGTGGCTGTAAACAATGGAATAGGGATAAAAGAGCAATCTTAACAGCCTGATTTCATTGAATAACGACCCGACATCTTGCGATATCCTCCTCGATATCGAGTGAATTTGTCAAAACAATATGTCACGATTGAATCACGTCAAACAACAACTCTAAAAAGGGAGGATAACCATGAAAAAAGTCATGTGCGTATTCACTGCCGCCATCGGAATCGTCTTGATCGCAACAATCATTTATGCAACCGACACTGGACCCGAAAAAGTGACCTACACAGTAAAAATGGGAACTGTCACCTTTGACCACACGGCACACCAGAAACGAACAGACTGTTCAACCTGCCACCATACCGGTGATTATGCCAAGTGCAAAAGTTGTCACGGGTCAGACACAAAAGCACCAAAGGCAAAAGATGCTTATCATAAAAGCTGTAAAAACTGCCACAAAGAATTGAAAAAAGGACCCACCAAATGTAAGGAATGTCACATCAAGTGATGTTCTCGCCACCCGATTAAGATATTTGATCAAGGGGATATTTCTTTGAAGAAATATCCCCCTGATTTATTCACAAAATCCTGCCGAAGAAAACATAAATTAATTTTCATTTTTAGTTGACTCTAATTTTATATCGTTTATAATAGCAGTCAAAGAATAAGAAAACTCTCTCTCAAAAGGTTTCGCCCCGTGTTCTCCCTCCTGACGCGGGGCTATTTTTTGACTTTCGGCCCATCCGCCAGGCTACTCCCCTTTGAAAACTTTCAACAAATGGGGGACCAGCTGCTTTTTCCGTGACAGGACGCCATCAAGACGATAAATGTTCTCGGCCTCCTGTGGATAAGCAATAATATAGGGCAACTCACCGGAACCGGCAGTCAATAATAAACTGTTTTCCATCACAATATCGGTGACCAGTAAAGCGGCTAGCTCGTACCCCTTCTCTTCCCGAATCTTCAACAATTCTGCCAGCAATTCGTCTTTACGCTCGTGAAAAGTATGAAAATTAACGACTTCGACCTGCCCCAGCCCCAGGAGATAATCACCGACCCCATATTCTTTGAAATCGGTAAAAATAAGTTTTCTAGCCGGCGCTCCACTTGCCATGGGGCTTCCCGCTGCAAACAGCTGCGAACCAAACTCCTGATGATTCAAGCCCGACAGTCCCTCCAGCCAGGTGATCAACTGACGATCCACCTCTGTGGCTGTCGGAGACTTTAAAATGACGGTATCGGACAACAGGCCGGCCAGCAGCAAACCGGCAATTTTCGGGTCGGGTTGAAGACCCGCCTGCTGGTAGAGCGTTGAAACAATTGAACAGGTACTGCCAAGAGGCTGATTGATAAAACGGATCGGCAGGCGGGTATGAAAGTTACCCAACCGATGGTGATCAATCACTTCAATAATCTCCACCTTATCAGCCCCGGGAACGGCCTGCCCCAGCTCGTTGTGGTCGACAAGGATCAATTTCACCGGTGAGTTTTTGATCAGGTGGCTTTTGGTTGCCAATCCTACCAGCTCACCGGATGCTGAGTTGACAATCGCTCCCGATTGTTTTCCATGTGTCAGCTTGATGCGCAGATCTTCAAGAAGATCGTTCGGTGAAACCGTCATAAAATCGTGATCGGCAAGCAGTCCGACAGGAGTTGCCATGCGGGTCAACCAGACACAGTTGGCAGTATCATAGCGACTGATCAGAATAGAGACCCGATTCTGCTGAGCAACAGCAAGCAGATCTTCATCCAGCAGACTGTCCCCCGAAATAATCAGGAGCCGTACCCCCGCTTCAACAGCCAGTCTCTGGATACCGGGCCTGTCTGCCGTAATCAATATTGTTTTGCGGGGATCGATCTCATTCACCCAGCGGCTGAAGCTCTTTTCTCTCCTTGCCCCAACATGTAAATCGAAATCCTCAACCTCCTCGCTGTTGAACAGGAGTTGAGCTGTCGCGCCGAGGGATGTCTGAATCGAACTGACCGACGCACGTACCCGGCGGAGTTTATCGGGCTCCGCCGGAACTAGGAAGACATCGGTCACACTCTTCAACAACAACAGGCTCTGGGCCCGATTCTCATCATCAGTGACCGGCAGCATCCTGATACTGTGCTGGTGGTAGAGCTCAATCGCTCGCGACATCGGTGCTGACTGGTGAATAGAGATCACCTTCTCCGTCACAACATCTTTGATCCGGGGATGAACATCGGCAAGCAGCTGCGGAACATCAACCTGTAAAAAATCGAGGATAAACTGCGTTTGCTGATTGATAGTCCCCGCACGGGCGGCAACAACCCCCGACAACCCCTGCTGTCGACGTAAATCGGCATAAGCAATAGCACTGCAGATAGAATCTGAATCGGGATTACGGTGGCCGACTACAAAAATCTTATCAGTTTCAGACATCTACTCTCTCCGTCCAAAAAGCTCTCAACACAACCAACATATCGTTAATATTCAACACAACTGACCCGTTCAGAATGGAGCGCATTTTTCAGTCAGGGACAAAACAACACCGCGAAACAATTCATTTCTTGACGAAACCACTTTCTGCAACTAATATTCATATATACAAAATATGATGAGGAGCCCGACTATGGCAGAAGCGATCGACCATCCACCTTTTGAATCTGACGAAACCTTTGATCGGGAGTCGGAGATTCTGAAAGTTCTTGGCCACCCCATCCGCCTAAAAATTGTTGCCGGGCTGATGTCTCAATCCTGTAATGTCAAAAAAATCTGGGAATGTCTGTCTCTCCCCCAGGCCACGGTTTCTCAACACCTGGCGCTGTTAAAAAATAAAAACATCATTACCGGTCGACGCGAAGGGGTCGAGGTCTATTATCAGGTGACCTCTCCGGAAGCGATACGCATTGTCACTGCAATCTTCGGTGATACCATCAGCTGCCCGGGCAACTGATTCACAGCGATACCTCAATTTCAGATAAAAAAGGCGATCATCCCTCTTCAGGTGACCGCCTTTTTACTTATGACTGGAATTTACAATTATTTACCAGAGCGAATAGCCGCAACTGTCTTGCCGCGAATCCCCCAATTTTCTGCTGAGACCTCTTCAATAATAACATGAGTCGCTTCGGGGTTTTTCCCCAGCACCTCTTTCATAACAACAGTAATCCGATCCATCAACTCTTCTTTTTTCTCGGCACTGATTCCTTCAACTGCACGCACAGTAACTACCGGCATTTTGTGATCTCCTTTCGATATTTCATCCAAGTCAAAGTAGTATAGCCTGAGAACAAAAAAATCAATAGTCAAAATGTGCAAAATCTCGGCAAATTGCTGCCATTCGAATATTCTAGGGGATTCGGTAATACAGCAGAACCAGACCCCTCTCAGCCGCTACCTCAGGAAAATCGTCACCGGAATGGAGTGTCTTCAAGAGCTGCGCCCGGGGACAATACTCCAGCATAAGGTGTTGCGCATAGGCCGAAGACAGGTATGGACTGCTCAGGCACAGGAGCAGTTCTCCACCGGCAGACACCAGCGGAGGAATTTTTCGGATCAGTTTCGGCCAATCACGTTGAGCGGTAAAGCTGCTTCCCTGATCCGCGGGGGGATCACAGATTATCAGATCAAACGGTGACAACTTGCGCAGTCGGCTGAAACTGCGAAAAATCTCTAGGGACAAAAAGCTCGCCTTTCGCAAATCAAGACCATTGATCCGATGATTCATTTTCCCGAGTTGCAGGGCACCACGATTCATATCGACATTGACAACCTGCTCAGCGCCTCCTGCGATTGCCGCAACAGAAAAACTGCAACTGTAGGAAAACAGGTTGAGGACCTTTCTTCCCGCTGCAACATCCTTTACCAGCTCTCTCCCGGTCGCCATATCGGGGAAAAAACCAATATTCTGTGCCCCATTCAGCCGTAAGCGGTATTTCAACCCCGCCTCAAAAGCGTATATTTCTTCCGGCAACACACCAGCCAGAACGCGACTTGGTGCCCCGGATCGATAACGCTCCTGTACCAGCACCGCTTCGACATTGGTGTCGGCATACAACCACTCTGACAATTGACAAATCCAGATATCGGGTCGCGGCTGATAAAGAGTGATCAAAACAACCGGGCGATACCAGTCAATCACCACATCCTCATAGCCGGGGAAACAATGCCCGCGCCCATGAAACAAGCGGCATGAACGAGCACCTGTGAGTGATCCAATATCAATTGTCTCTTTAAAAAAATCCATTCATGTACACTCTGTCTGTTATCGCTGGAATTGTGGATGTGATTAGAGTCAATTTACTGTAAAAATACAAGGAGTGCTTTTTCTACAATTTTCTGCGAAGAAGGACAAGAATCATGATCAACCGGTATCTAAACCACGCGATTGACACTCCGGGGTAATGTTGTTATAAGCGACAGACAATTGGGCGGTTAGCTCAGCGGGAGAGCATTCGCCTCACACGCGAAGGGTCCGGGGTTCGATCCCCCGACCGCCCACCAGAAAAAACAAGGGGTTAGCCGCTACAGGTTAGCCTTTTTTGTTTTTATCCTCGATCCCAGGCACCATATCCGGATAACGAATAGCATATGAATAAAATTCTCCAGAAAACAACTCCACTGACAATTGAAGACTGGCAATTAACCGATTATCAGCTCGCATTTGATCGACAGACCGCGATGGTCCATGAGCGGCTGACAGAACAACGGGGCGATACCCTGGTATTCGTTGAGCATCCCGATTCGGTCACTCTGGGTCGGCGGGCAACAGCATCTGATCTCCATTTTCCGGAAAGTTTTTTTGAAAAACGGGGGGTTGAACTGCAAAGGATCAATCGTGGCGGGCTGGCAACTGCACACGAACCGGGACAACTGGTCGCCTATCCAATCATCAGACTCAAAAAAAAGAATCTACACTGGTTTGCCGACACCTTTCTGAATATTGTTATAACATTACTGGCCGAATATGGTGTTGATGGCGCCCTGAAAGAGGGAGAACCGGGAGTCTGGGTCAATAATCGCAAGATCTGCAGTTTTGGCATCGCTTTAAAAAAGTGGGTGTCGTGTCACGGACTTGCCCTGAATGTGAATAACACTCTGGAGACCTTCTCCATGATCGTTCCCTGTGGACATCCCGATGAAGTTGTCACCTCCCTCAGTCGCGAACTTGGGTATCACATCGACATGGACAAGCTCAAATTGCGTTTCAGTGAGCTGTTCTGTACAGCATTTGACTATCAGATAACGTCAGCTACAAAAGGAGAATAAATATGCGCTGCCATACAGTTGATTATCAGATTATCGGGGATGACATGCAGATGGTTCAGGTAGAACTTGACCCGGGTGAAACGGTTGTTGCCGAAGCCGGTGCAATGACCTACATGGATGAAGGGATCACTTTTGAAGCCAGAATGGGCGACGGCTCCGAAACGGAACAGGGACTGTTCGGAAAGCTTCTCGGTGCCGGGAAACGCGCTCTGACCGGCGAATCGATCTTTATGACCCATTTCACCAATCAGGGCCACGGCAAGCAACATGTTGCGTTTGCGGCCCCCTACCCGGGGAAGATCATCCCCCTCGATCTGGCAACCGTCGCCGGGCACGAAATCCTTTGCCAGAAAGATGCCTTTCTGTGCGCCGCTCACGGAACCCGGATCGGTATTGCATTTCAACGTCGTCTCGGTACCGGTTTTTTTGGTGGGGAAGGGTTTATCCTGCAGCGACTGAATGGTGATGGCATGACATTCATGCATGCGTGTGGAACAATTGTTGAGCGCAATCTCCAGAATGAAACCCTGCGCGTTGATACCGGCTGCCTCGTCGCGTTTGAACCTGGTGTCGATTACGATATTGAGCGAGCGGGAAATCTGAAGAGTATGTTCTTTGGCGGTGAGGGTCTGTTTCTCGCAACACTCAGGGGAACAGGACGGGTCTGGCTGCAGAGCTTACCGTTCAGCCGCCTCGCGGATCGCATTCTCCTTCACGCCCCGGCTGCGGGAGGATCGTCCAAAGGCGAGGGATCGGTTCTTGGCGGGATCGGGCGGATTTTGAATTGACGGCAACCTTGCCCACAAAAAAAACTTTCAACAAATGTATTCACTGATTGATTTTTCAAGCGACTCCCTGATATAAAATAGATATAATTAACTAATTGTCATAATAATATTTCAGGAGTGTTCAATGTCGACCGATTTTAAAAGCGTTGTTAACTCGATTCGAGATCTCCCGCCGATGCCGGCTGTGGCAATCAAGGTTCTTGAGTTGCTGAATGACCCCAATGTCAATTACGAAAAATTGGGTGAAACAATTTCCAGTGATGCTGCCGTGTCGGCACGCATGCTGAAGGTTGCCAACTCGGCCTTTTACAGCATGAAGCGCCAGATTAAAACCCTGGAGCACGCCATCGCCATCGTTGGTGAGCGAACCCTGCGAAGCCTGGTTCTGGCTGCAAGTCTGGAGGGAATGAACAAATCGTATGGGTTGCTGGAGAAGATGCTCTGGGAAGACTCTATCGGTTGTGCGATTGGCTGCCGGATTCTGGCCCGCAAATTTTCATCAGCCGACCCGGAGGAGGCCTTCCTCGCCGGGCTGTTCCGCCACCTCGGTAAAATTGTCATGAATTACAGTGATCCCGACTCGTATCGAGCATTAGCTGAAATGGCCTACTCCGAAGGCGTCAGCACCTCAGAATTGGAAGGTCGATTCTTCCCGTATGCCCACGCGGTTGTCGGTGCAGCGGTATTGGATAAATGGAACTTCAGCAGATCACTGGTCATGTCGACACTGCATCACGAAGATCTGCTTATCTCGGTGGATGAGGAAGACAACGGTGAAGCACTGCTGGAACTGACAGCAACAGTCAACCTTGCCGGAAAAATATGCACCAGACTGGGGATTGGACACCGAGAACCT
>CAZQFI010000249.1:0-6400 GCA_964592545.1 uncultured Geobacteraceae bacterium | reverse complement strand
GGCGATATGAGCGGTGATGTTTTTGGGAACGGAATGTTGCTGTCGCGCAAAATCAAGTTGCTGGCGGCATTTGATCACCGTCATATCTTCCTCGACCCAAATCCCGATATCGAGAGCGCCTACGCGGAGCGGGAGCGGTTGTTCAATCTGCCCCGTTCGAGCTGGGACGATTATAATAAGGATCTCATCTCGGAAGGTGGTGGGGTTTTCTCCCGCCAGCTCAAAGAAATTCCACTGTCACCGCAGGTCGCGGAATGGCTGGGGGTTCGTCCCGGCAGTATCGATGTTCCGGGCCTGATCAAGCTGCTGTTCAAATCTCAGGTCGATCTCCTCTGGAACGGTGGTATCGGAACCTACGTGAAAGCATCGACCCAGAGCAACGAAGATGTTGGCGACCGGGCAAACGACGCGGTGCGGATTGATGGTAATGAGCTGCGGGCCAAGGTTGTCGGCGAGGGTGGTAACCTTGGACTGACCCAGTTGGGGCGGATCGAATATGCCCTGAATGGTGGTCTTATCAATGCCGATGCCATCGATAACTCGGCGGGTGTCGACAGTTCAGACCACGAAGTGAATCTCAAAATCCTGTTGCGGCTGTTGCGGCAGGAGGGTCTGGTCAAGGATCTTGAAGAGGGGTATGCACTCCTTGAAGAGATGGAAGAAACCGTTTGTCAGGATGTCCTTTCCAATAACTACACCCAGACCTTGTCGCTCTCTCTCGATGAGAGACGCTGCGGTGACGATGTTGAGCCGCACCTTGAACTGATGGATCGGCTGATTCGGTCCGGGTTGCTCGACCGGCGCGGCGAATTCCTCCCCAGCCGGAAAGAGGTTGCGGCTCGCCAGCCCAATCGTTTATTACGTCCTGAGCTGGCTGTCTTACTCGCTTACAGCAAAATGTTCCTGTTCAAGGCGCTTCTTGATGCCGAATTGCCCGACAATAAGGTGATCTCAAAGCTGCTCTTCGATTATTTCCCACAGCAGGTGATCGATCGCTATTGTGACTCGGTCCCGCGCCATCCTCTCGCCAAAGAGATCGCAGCAACGATTCTGACGAACCGGGTTGTCGATCAGGCGGGGAGCTCCTTCCTTCACACCATCAGCCGGATGACAGGCGCCTCACAGGTCGATGTCGCCAATGCCTACATGGTTTACGACCATTTGATCGGCGGTCACGAGATGCGCCAGGCCGTTTTTGCCCTTGATAACAAGGTCCCGGCCGAGCGGCAATATGAGTTGTTGATGGAGCTTGAAGATCTGCTCAGTTTCTTCTGCTCTTACGCCTTAAGTAATGGCCTTGCCATCCCGGCAACTGAAGAAGAGCTGACAAAAATCACTGAGCAGATGAACAGTTTTGCTCAGTTGTTGCCCAAGGTCCTTTCTCCGGAGGTCTGGAACCAGTGTCTGGAGTCTGGCAAGCGGCTTCAGGATGAAGGGTTGAGTGAAGAGATCGCCGCCCGTTATGCGTCGCTTAAATTTATGACCGATTTCCTGCCGTTGGTCGGGATGGTTGAGAGCTCCGGGAAGACCCTGGAACAACTGGCCCAGATAAAACTTGTTGTTGAGGCTAAAGTTGACAGTGCTGCGATTGCTGCAGTTCTCAACAAGGTGACGGTTCTCGACAGCTGGGATCGTCGGGCTCGTGAGTCGTTGACAAGTTCACTTCATGCGGTGAACATCCGGATTGTTGAGCACGTGGCGATGGAGTGTGCCGACAAGCCGCAGGACTTCTTTGCCCGGCGGCGGCAGAAGATGAGGACCATTGAGAACTTGCGGAAAACACTTGTGACTGAGGTGCCGCGCAATTTCCACCCGTTCACGGTGCTGTTGCGCTCACTTGAAAGCCTGTTGACTGCATAAACCTCGAAAGGGGCGGGGAAACCCGCCCCTTTTTCGTGCCGATTTCTCGATAGACACACTGCAATAACTGTGTTATATCGTGATCGCTTTGAGGTTCTGACCGCCGACCCGAGACCCGTATCGGAGTCACCAGGGCGATCCGGAATTCTCAAATACATACCGCTTGGATCATTTGGTGACCGAGACGGAAGGTGAGTCATAAAAAAACAAAGCGTTGTCGCTTTGTCTATGCCTTTCGCTGTGCCGAAAGGCATTTTTGTTTCTGAATCGAAAAAAGGATTTGCTGTGATTAAACGGAAGACAGTCATCGATATCGGTTTCATGAAACAGCAGCAGGATAAAATTACTGTTCTGACTGCCTACGATTACCCTTTTGCGCAACTGATGGATCGGGTTGGGATCGACATGATCCTCATTGGTGATTCAGTTGGTTCAGTGTTCTCCGGTTATGATAATACCTTGCCGGTCACTCTGGATGAAATGATTTACCATACCAGAGCCGTTGTGCGTGGCAGCCGGCAGGCGCTGGTTGTCACCGATATGCCATTTATGTCGTATCAGGTCGATACCCGTGATGCACGTTTGAACGCCGGTCGACTGATCAAAGAGGGGGGCGCTCAAGCAGTCAAACTTGAGGGTGGTGAGCATATGGCCGCGACCATCCGGGCAATTGTCGATATCGACATCCCCGTTGTCGGCCATATCGGGTTGACGCCGCAGTCGATTCACCGGATGGGTGGCTTCAAGGTTCAGGGGCGTGAAGAAGAGCAGGCCCGGCGGATTCTGGCAGATGCCACGGCGGTTGAAGCTGCCGGAGCTTTCGCGGTTGTCCTTGAAGGGATTCCCCGCGGTCTGGCGAAGCAGGTGACCGAGTCCCTCACTATCCCGACAATCGGAATTGGTGCCGGAGCCGACTGTGACGGTCAGGTGCTGGTGATACACGATATCCTTGGTTTGTGTGATAAATACTCGCCCAAATTTGTGAAACGCTATGCCGATATTTCAACAACAATTTCTCAAGGCATTGAAACCTACATCAAGGAAGTCAAAGCCGGTGATTTCCCGACAATCGACCATTCCTTTAAATAACTGCTATGAAAATTATTACATCCGTCACTGAAATGGAGCAATGGTCAGCAGCCGTTCGTGCTGCTGGAGAAACAATCTCTTTTGTGCCGACAATGGGTTTCCTTCATCAGGGACATGTCTCTCTGTTAAATGAAGGGCGGAAACGCGGCGATAAACTGGTTCTTTCGATTTTTGTCAATCCGACCCAATTTGGTCAGGGGGAAGATTTTGAAGATTATCCCCGCGATCTGGAGCAGGATAGTGAACTGGCGCAACAGGCCGGGGTTGATATTATTTTTGCCCCGGCGGCGAAACAGATGTACCCGACCGGTTATGCAACCTATGTCGATGTCGAAGGAATCACCGCGACATTGTGCGGTGCCAGCCGTCCCGGCCATTTTCGGGGAGTCTGTACCGTTGTGACAAAGCTGTTTCATATCATCCAGCCCCATAACGCCATCTTTGGCAATAAGGATTTTCAGCAATTGGCGGTTATCCGGCGGATGACTCGTGATTTGAACCTTCCGGTTGAGATTATCGGGATGCCGATTTTCCGTGAAGCGGATGGCCTGGCCATGAGTTCAAGAAATGTTTATCTGAGCGAGGATCAGCGTCGGCAGGCGCTGGTTCTGTCGCAGTCAATTCAACAGGCGCGGCAGTTGGTTGAGGGGGGGGAGAGACAGAGTGCGGCCATTATCGAACAGCTGAAAGCGATGATTGAACAGCATCCCGAGACCCGGATCGACTATATCCAGATCTGCCATCAGGTGACACTTGCAGATCAGGACGAGGTTGATCCCGATTCGGTGTTGTTACTGGCGGTTTTTGTCGGCAAGACACGCTTGATTGATAACGGTTTCCTGCTGGCACACTCATGACAGAAACAGCCTTAGCCAATCTTGAAAATCTTTACCGGATCTTTACCGTTCCCGAAGCCCCCGACTCGACATTGGGAGCCGTCGATCACGCTATCGGTGAGAATGTCGCCGACTTTTTGCAAAAACACATTGTCGCGTTGGAACGCAGCCTTGAGGATATCGAAAAAGACTTCGCCGCGGCAAAGATTCCCGAAGATCCCTCCTTTGTTTCAACCTACGCAGAGTTTGTGAAAGAGAAGCTGGTTGCCCAGTCGGTTCATACGGCGGCGCCGGGTTTTGTCGGTCACATGACGTCGGCGTTGCCCTATTTTATGTTGCCGCTGTCGCGGATTATGACGGCGCTGAATCAAAATCTGGTCAAGGTTGAAACGTCAAAAGCGTTTACCCCGATGGAACGGCAGGTTCTGGCCATGCTCCACCATTTGGTGTATCGCAGTGACGATCGATTTTACGAAAAATGGATTCACGATAGCCAGCACGCTTTAGGGGCGTTCTGTTCCGGTGGAACAATCGCAAATACAACCGCACTGTGGGTTGCCCGGAACCGTCTGTGCGGTCCACAAGGCGATTTTTCGGGAATTGCAAAAGAGGGTTATTTCAAGGCGTTGCAGTATTTGAACTGCGAAGGTCTGGCAATTCTGGTGTCGCGGCGGGGCCACTATTCTTTGGGGAAAGCGGTCGATCTGTTGGGCATCGGGCGGGATAATCTGGTTCTGGTTGATACTGACGATCACAGTCGGATCGCTATGATGGCATTGCGCCGCGAATACAAAAAACTGGTCGAGAAAAATATTCGTCCCCTCGCTGTGATCGGCATTGCCGGAACAACAGAGACGGGGCACGTTGATCCTCTTGAAGATCTTGCCGATTTTTCCTCAGAGATTGGCTGCCATTTCCATGTTGATGCGGCCTGGGGCGGGCCAACGCTGTTTTCAGAGACTCACAGCCCTCTGCTGAAAGGGATTGAAAGGGCCGATTCGGTGACAATCGATGCCCACAAGCAGCTTTACGTTCCGATGGGAGCCGGGATGGTGCTGTTTAAAGATCCCCATGCGCTGACAGCTATTGAACATCACGCCAACTATATTCTGCGGCATGGTTCCAAAGATCTGGGGAGCCATACGCTGGAGGGTTCGCGCCCCGGCAAGGCGATGCTGGTTCATGCCGGTTTATCAATTATTGGCCGTAAAGGGTATGAGTTACTGATCGATCTGGGAATCGAGAAGGCGCGCCGCTTTGCCGAACTTATTGACGAGCACAAAAACTTTGAACTGATCACCGCACCGGAGCTGAATATTTTGACCTATCGCTACAACCCGGCGTGGTTGCAGGAGCAGCTGTCACAGCTCACGGCCGCGCAACTTGAGCAGGTCAACCTGCAACTCGATCTGATCACGCAGGAGGTGCAGAAACGTCAGCGGGAAGCGGGGAAAACCTTTGTTTCGAGGACCCGGCTGCGGTCGGCGCGCTATCCTGGCTGCCAAATCTCGGTATTTCGCGCGGTTCTGGCAAACCCGTTGACGACCGAAGAGATTTTAACTGCCGTTCTTGAGGAGCAGTGTGCTATTGTGAAGCAATCTGAAGTTCAGGAATTGGTCGAAGACATCAGAACGATTGTCAGCTGATTTGTAACTGACGGAAAACTATTTTGAGTTGTATCTACACTGCAAAATATTTAGTTACTGCCAGCGCTCCCCCTGTTGAGGGTGGGGCGTTCGTCGTTCAGGGTCAACAGATTGTGTCTGTCGGCTCACTGACTGCGATGAAACGGGCTTATCCTGCCGCTGACAGCGTCGATTTTGGTGACGCAATTCTTTCACCGCTGCTGGTTAATGCCCACACTCACCTCGAACTGACCGATTATTCCGATTGGGATCAACAGCAGCTTGTTGATAACAACTCAGGTTCTTTTGTCGACTGGATTATTCGGCTCATCGCGGTGAAACGTCATCTGACGATTGAAGATTATCGGGTCTCACTTCAGCATGGAGTGGATCGATCGTTGGCTGCCGGGACAGGGGTTGTCGGTGATATCCTGTCGCAGTTTGAGTTGCACGATCTCTACCCCTCAGGAGCGGTGAAGGGGAGCGTATTTTTAGAAACGCTGGGGCAGTCCCCCGAGATGATCGCGGCTGTCAGCGAAAAGTTGCATCACGTTCTGGAGGAGAAAACGTGCGGGGACGCTACATTTGGGGTGGCCCCCCACTCACCGTACACGCTCAGTGCCGATTATTTATCGAAAATTTACCGCTGGTGCAGAGAGAATCACTGCCGTTGCACAACTCACCTCGCTGAATCCCCGGAAGAAGTGCAGTTTATTATGGACGCTGAAGGTGAACTGGCAGAAAAACTTTATCCCCATGTCGGCTGGCAGGAATATCTGCCGCGGCCTTCTGGATTGCGTCCGACCGAATACCTTGGCAAGCAGGGTGGTTTATTCCCTGGAAACCTGCTGGTTCATGGTGTTCAGCTGACGGATGCGGAGATTGAATTGCTGACCGATAACGCGATGTCGCTGGTTCTCTGCCCCCGTTCCAACGCCCAGCTCGATGTCGGTAAGGCTCCGGCCGGGAAACTTCACCGCAGTGGGATTA
>CAZQFI010000248.1:0-3670 GCA_964592545.1 uncultured Geobacteraceae bacterium | reverse complement strand
CCCTGAATGATTTTACCCGGCATGGCACCAATATAAGTGCGGCGGTGACCCCGAATCTCTGCTTCATCACGCACCCCGCCAAGGGAGATCCGGATGAATTTACGTTGCAGGGCCTTGGCGATTGATTGTCCAAGCGATGTTTTACCGACACCCGGCGGCCCGACCAGGCACAGAATCGGCCCCTTGATCTGCTTGACCAGTGCCTGAACAGCAAGATATTCAAGAACGCGTTCCTTGACTTTTTTCAACCCGTAATGGTCGGCCTCAAGAATCTCTTCTGCCGTCTCAAGATCGTAGCGATCCTTCGTCCCCTTCTGCCACGGTAAAGCCAGCAGCCACTCTATATAATTGCGGACAACTGTTGCTTCAGCCGACATTGGCGACATCATTTTAAACTTGCGCAGCTCGGTCTGCGCCTTTTCTGTCGCCTCTTTGGACATTTTCTTTTTCTTTATCTGTTCTTCAAAATGGAGGATCTCCTGCTTGAATTCATCCTGTCCGCCAAGCTCTTTCTGGATCGCCCGCATCTGCTCGTTCAGATAGTACTCTTTCTGACTTCGCTCCATCTGGCTTTTGACACGGCTACGGATACGGCTTTCGACCTGAAGAATCTCGATCTCCTGCTCAAGCAGGACAAGGATGTGCTCCAGACGCTCAGCAGGATCTGCATACTCAAGAATTTCCTGCTTATCGACAATGGGAATCTGCAGGTTTCCGGCAACAGTATCGGCCAGACGTGAGGGATCATCGATGCCGGCAATTGTCTGACCGACCTCAGTCGGAACTTTTTTACTCAGCTGAATATATGCCTCAAAACTGGTATTTATTGCCCGGATAACAGCTTCAACCTCAGAGGAGTCCGCCATGAATTCATCGAGCGGCTCAACAACCGCCTGAAAAATAGCGTCATCCTCAACAAATGTACTGACCCGTGCCCGCCAACACCCTTCAACAAGAACTTTAACTGTCCCGTCGGGAAGCTTTAGAAGTTGGACAACTTTTCCAACCGTACCAACCCGATAAAGATCACCCTCTTCAGGGGAATCGACCTTGGAGTCCTTCTGACTGAGGAGAAAGATCAGCTTGTCATTTTCGGACGCACTCTCCAGAGCAGCAATCGACTTTGAGCGCCCGACAAACAGCGGAGCAACCATATAAGGGAAGATAACGATATCCCGCAGAGGTAAGAGCGGCATCAGGCGGGGTGAGGAAAAAGGGATCTTTTCATTTGATAATTCAGACATAAATTTCAATCCATAAAGTGAAAAGGAGCGCACCTGTCATCAGACAATCTGCACTCCTTTGATTTGATAGCGAATGTGAAACTCAGGCACTCTCAGCAATATCGTAAAGGACGATCGGTTTCGCCCCTTTGGCAATGACCTCTTCGTTCAGGACAACCTCTTTAACACGATCCTGAGACGGAATATCATACATCACGTCAAGCATGGCATTTTCGAGGATTGACCGCAATCCCCGCGCGCCCGTCTTACGCCCCAACGCTTCTTTTGCAATTGCCACAAGAGCACCGTCGGTAAATTTAAGGTGGACATTTTCCATCTCGAACAATCGCTGATACTGCTTCACCAGCGCATTTTTAGGCTCACGCAGAATCTGAATCAGGGCTTCCTCATCCAGTTCGCCCAGCGTCGCGATGACCGGCATCCGCCCGACAAACTCCGGAATCAGCCCATACTTGAGCAAGTCAGTCGGCTGAACCTTGCCAAGCAGTTCGCCCAAATTTTCTTCCTTGATGGAACGGACTTCCGCACCAAATCCCATTGTTTTTGCTTTGAGGCGTTTACTGATCACCTTCTCAAGCCCGGCAAATGCCCCGCCGCAGATAAACAGAATGTTGGTGGTATCGACCTTGAGAAACTCCTGCTGCGGATGCTTCCGTCCCCCCTTGGGTGGAACACTGGCAGTCGTCCCTTCAACAATCTTCAGCAATGCCTGCTGGACACCTTCACCCGAAACATCACGTGTAATCGATGGAGACTCAGATTTTCGGGCAATTTTATCGACCTCGTCGATATAGATAATCCCTTTTTGTGCCTTTTCCAGGTCGTAATCGGCTGCCTGCAGCAGACTCAGGATGATGTTCTCAACATCTTCACCCACGTAGCCGGCTTCAGTCAGGTTGGTTGCGTCGGCAATAGCAAAAGGAACATCGAGCACCTTTGCCAGAGTCTGAGCCAATAAAGTTTTGCCACTCCCCGTCGGTCCAAGCAACAGAACATTACTTTTCTGTATCTCAACGTCATCTTTTTTATTACTGGATTCAACCCGTTTATAATGGTTGTAGACAGCAACAGATAAAATTTTCTTGGCCCGTTCCTGACCGACAACATATTCATCCAGAATATCTTTTATTTCTGCAGGCTTAGGGAGTTGTTTTGTCTCCGCTTCGGCAGTCTGATCAAGCCGTGATTCTTCATCAATAATATCGTTACACAGCTCGATACACTCATCACAAATGTAGACTGTCGGGCCGGCAATCAACTTCTTGACCTCATCCTGCGATTTACCACAGAACGAACAGGTCAGTTGACTGTTTTCGTCTTTTATACCCACGAACTACACCTCCGCACTTTAAGTATTAGATTTTCGCTCGACAATTGAGTCGATAATACCATAACTGCGTGCCGTTTCGCTATCCATGAAAAAATCGCGTTCCGTATCAGCTGTCACTTTATCGACATCCTGGCCGGTATGTTTAGCCAGAATCCCGTTTAATGACTCGCGCATCCGTAAAATTTCCTTCGCGTGAATCCCGATGTCGGTTGCCTGCCCCTGAAATCCACCGAGCGGTTGATGGATCATAATCCGCGCATGAGGGAGGGCAAAACGCTTGCCCGGCTCACCGGCGGCAAGGAGGACAGCACCCATACTGGCGGCCTGACCGACACATATTGTTGAGACAGGAGCCTTAAGATACTGCATCGTATCGTAAATTGCCATTCCGGCAGTGACGACACCGCCGGGAGAGTTGACATAAAGATGGATATCGCGATCGGGATCTTCCGATTCGAGAAATAATAACTGAGCAATGATCAGGTTAGCCATATGGTCTTCGATCTGCCCCCCGAGGAAGATAATCCGATCTTTCAGCAAACGGGAGTAAATATCGTATGCCCGCTCACCACGTCCGCTATCTTCTACTACCATTGGCACCAGACTCATATCAGGACTCCTCATTGTCACTATTAGTCTCGTCTTCTTTCTTTGGTTCAACCTCTGTAATCTTTGCACTGTCAAGCAGGAACTTGGTGACCTTCTCCTGAAGAATCTGCCCCTTCAGTCCGGCCAGAGCCGCCTGGTTCTCAAAATATTTTTTAACCTGATCAAGAGGAATCTCACTGCTGGCAGCGTATTCCTCCATTTTTGCGTCGAGTTCACTATCATCGACGGTGATTTCTTCCTGCGCCGCAATGGCATCAAGCAACAGTTCACCTTTCACCTGCTGCACGGCCATATCACGATAGGTCTTGGCAAATGTCTCCTCGTTCATGCCCAACATTTCAAGACTCATTCCCTGAGCTTTGAGGCGCTGGCTGAAATTATCCTTAAGGTGATGAAGCTGATTGGTGACCATCCCTTCGGGGACGTCAAATTCGTTATTTTCAATCAGGGCATTCATCAGGTTTTCCTGCAACTGACCTTCGACCTG
>CAZQFI010000247.1:0-2607 GCA_964592545.1 uncultured Geobacteraceae bacterium | reverse complement strand
CTCTGGAAAGGTAAAAAAGTGACCAAAGTTTAAATATTTAGCTGGTACTTCGCGGTCAGATAGGTTAAAGTGCGCGTCTTTTGCCCGAATCAACAATTATCAACAGGAAAACTATGTCTGAAGAAAATGGTCCATCGTTCAAAGATCTCTCCCTTGCTCCGGCATTATTTAAAGTCATCGACGAAGTCGGCTACGAAACACCCTCTCCCATCCAGGCCCAAAGTATCCCCCCCCTCTTAGAAGGGCGTGACCTTCTGGGACAGGCACAAACCGGAACCGGAAAAACAGCAGCCTTTTCTCTACCGCTGCTCAGCCGCCTCAATCCAAAGTTGCGGGCACCGCAAATCCTGGTCCTGACACCAACGCGGGAACTGGCACTGCAGGTCGCCGAAGCGATGCAGACCTATGCCCGTCACCTTAAAGGCTTTCAGGTTCTGCCGGTTTATGGTGGGCAGAACATGGGGCAGCAGTTACGCCAACTCCAGCGGGGCGTCCAGGCGATTGTTGGAACCCCGGGGAGAATTCAGGATCACCTGCGGCGCGGCACCCTGAAACTCGACAAACTCAGTTGTGTTGTTGTCGACGAAGCCGACGAAATGTTGAAGATGGGCTTCATTGATGATGTTGAACAGATTCTTGAATATGCTCCGGAAGAACGCCAGACCGCCCTCTTTTCAGCGACCATGCCGAAAGAGGTGTTGAGTGTTGCCCGCAAACACCTGAAAAATCCGGTCGAGATCAGAATCAAAAGCAAAACGTCCACCGTTGAAAAAATCTCGCAGCGATTCTGGCAGGTCAAGGGGCTGCATAAGCTCGACGCCCTGACACGGATTCTTGAAGCCGAAGAGATTGACGGAATGCTGATTTTCGTCCGGACGAAGGTCGCCACTGTCGAACTGGCAGAAAAACTCGAGGCGCGCGGTTTTTCAAGTGCCGCTCTAAATGGTGACATGACCCAGATGCTGCGGGAGAAAACGATTGAGCGATTGAAAGACGGCTCTCTCGATATCGTTGTCGCCACCGACGTTGCTGCCCGCGGTCTCGATGTGAAACGGATCAGTCACGTTGTCAATTACGATATTCCTTACGATACCGAAGCCTATATCCACCGGATCGGTCGAACCGGGCGGGCCGGGCGTGACGGCAAGGCCATTTTGTTTGTCGCTCCCCGCGAAAAACGGATGCTCGCAGCTATTGAACGAGCGACCCGGCAGCCGATCAAGGCGATGGCGTTGCCGAGCCGTAAAGATATCACCAATCGCCGCATCAACCTGTTCAAGGAGCAGATTGCGACGGCAATGGAGTCGCAGGAACTCGAGTTTTTTGAAGAGTTGGTCGATCAGTATCAGAGCGAGTACGATGTCGGCTATCGCAAAATTGCCGCGACCCTCGCTTATCTGTTGCAGAAAGAGCGTCCTCTCCACCCCGATGAACACTTTGCCGAAGAGATTCGCGCGGAACGCCCGGAACGGCAGAGCAGACCGGGCCGTGAGAGAAAAACCGGCGATGACCAGATGCAGACGTACCGTGTTGAGGTTGGTCGCAGACACGGAGTCGAACCGGGCAACCTTGTCGGGGCGATCAGCAATGAAGGGAAAATCAACAGCCGGGATATCGGGAAGATCCGCCTTTTTGATCAATTTAGCCTTGTCGATCTGCCAAAGAATCTTCACCCCGACACGCTGCACAAACTCAAAGGGGTCTGGGTCTGCGATGAACAGTTACAGAACAGCCCCGACAGTGGGTCACATTACTCCTCAGGCGGCGATTTTTCCAAACGGAAACGGTTTGGTAAAGGCAAAAAACCGGCAGACAAATATAAGGCGCGGGCGGCCAAACCACCATCACAACGGCGTGGCAGGCCAAAGAAATAGCCAATCAGGGGTTCAATGATGGAGAAATGGCTGCAACTACAGAACGGCAGTGATATCCGTGGCGTAGCAATTGAGGGGATCGCGGGGCAACCCGTCACCCTCCACGATCCGATGGTACGATCGATCGGCTGCGCTTTTGCCCAGTGGCTGGCACAGCGACTCGACAAACCGGTGGGTCAGCTTAAAATATCGGTCGGTCACGATTCTCGCGTGACAGCCGACCCGATGAAGATTGCTGTTTTTCAGGGCTTAATCTCTGCCGGGGCAGCAGGTTTTGACTGTGGACTTGCCTCGACTCCGGCAATGTTCATGTCGACGGTATTTGAAAATTACCGTTTTGATGGCGCCATGATGCTCACTGCCAGCCATCTTCCCTACAACCGCAACGGAATGAAATTTTTCCTCCGCGATGGCGGATTGGGGAAAAAAGAGATCACCGAAATTCTGACGCGGGCGGCGGCGATCAGCGAACTTCCCGAGATTTCGACGGTCGCAGTCCCCAAAATTAATTTGATGGATGATTATGCCGCCCATCTTGTTCACACGATCCGCACCAACAGCGGTGTGGCAACGCCCTTGGCCGGGTTAAAAATTGTCGTCGATGCCGGCAACGGTGCAGCTGGCTTCTTTGTCGATAAAGTTCTTCACCCCCTCGGAGCAGATACCAGAGGGAGCCAGTTCCTCGAACCCGACGGGATGTTTCCCAACCATATTCCCAACCCCGAAGACAACC
>CAZQFI010000246.1:0-2108 GCA_964592545.1 uncultured Geobacteraceae bacterium | reverse complement strand
TGCTGCAACCGGTACAGTTGGATTGATCAATCTTCGGGATGAAATTGGTCGTGTGAACCGGGTTCAAAATTGTAAACCGGCGGGCTGCAATCATTGCTTCACAGCAGCACCCGCAGCAGTTACAGATAAAGTTGACTTCATTTCGAACATTTTCTCCAAACTGTACCAGGTTGTGATCATACGCCTGCTGCAACAGATCAAGACATTCACTGGCATCAATCAGTCGGGCGTGGCCATGTTTTGTCAGAGAGGCGGCAGAGCTGTTGAAGGTCATGCAGATATCCATGGGCGCATCACAGGCTTTATCGAGATGGGACATTTTGTGGCGGCAGTAGCAGATTCCGACACCGATGTGGGATGCTGTTTTGATGACTTCGGAAGCTCTTTCGTAATCGAGAACATGGAGAGCATTTTCGTTGCTTAAAACTGGTTCGTGGACAAATGTCCGCCCCAGTTGCGTTTCCCCTCTCGCCATCAATTCACGAATGAAATCCTCTTCGACATTCATGTACTGGTAAAACAGCTCACTGAGAACTTTCTGGTCGATATCACCTCTGGTTCGCATCAGGGAAAACTCAAAAAAGCCAGCCATCGGCGGCGGGAGGACATAAACCGAGCTGCCATCGCGGTCGAGATCGACCAAAATGGCACGGCCGGCCAGCTCTTCAAGAATCTTGCGACTTTCGCTCAGGGACAGTTTCCATATCTGGGCCGCTTTTTCTGCAGAGAACGGTTTGATGGGCAGCTGGGCCACCAGCTGTGCTTCTTTTTCACTGAAGAGGATCGCAAGGATTTTGTACAGCAGTTGTGAGGGGGGTGCTCCCTGCGGATAGCGGTTAAGCCGTTCAGCCAGTTGGGAATAACTCGATTTCAGGGTGTGGTGAGCCATATTTTGACCTCTCAGGAATGGTCTGCTGAGTCCGACAGCTACAGGAAGATGAGAGAGACAAAAGAGATAATAGTCGATCTGTTGTTATCAGGTAAATCAACTTTTTGTTCCGACCGGCTGCGTTTTGCTGTCTATGTTTGTTGAAATCAGATCTTTCCCCAGCGGTTGGGTTGCTTCGACAGGATAGTTTTTGACCTTGATCCGATGGTTTAACGCCGCAATACGGTCTCGGGGGTGGGGATGGGATGCGAGGATATAAGGGATTTTACGTCCGCTCTCCGGGGCAAACCGGGAAAAGAAAGCGGTGGCGCCTCCGGCATGGCCGTAGCGTCTGACCAGCAGGTCGAGCCCGAACTGATCGGCTGCCGCTTCCTGCTGCTGAGAATATTGGGCCTGAAAAGTTAAAAATATTTTTGCAAGGAGGCTGCTGGCAGCACTGTTTTCTCCGAAGAGTAATGCTGCGGCAACGGCGATTCCCAGCCCGCGCCCAAGGTTACCCAGGTGGTCGCGATGGGCAAAATGGCCCAGTTCGTGTGCCAGAACCATTGCCAGTTCATTTTCCGATTTTACTTTTTTCAGCAGCCCGCCAAGAACAACAATGTTTCCCCCCGGCAGGGCAAGAGCATTAACGTCATCGCTGTCTGACAGAAAGACCCGGAAGTGATACTGATGCAATAGAGAGTCGGGCGGCAGACTTTCAAGCAGGGTCTGAAGGCGTTTTTCGAGTGCTCGACTCTCCTCGGCCGGAAACTGGTTGAGGGCCAGCTTTCCGAACTGCGCTTCAATTGAGACAGGCGTTTTTGAAATAGCCCAGTCGGTTGTGATTCCAAGGAGAAAGAACACGATCCCGGCCAGGACAAGGATTCCCCCCAGCAACCAGAGGAACTCTGTCAGCGGGTGGGTTTTTGAAACATTGACATTTTCTGACAGTTGTCTGGGGGTGAATTTCATTAGCGGTTCATGACGATTGCAGTTCCGTAGGCGATTGCTTCAACACTGCCGATCTGTTTCTTCTGATTGGCATTGCGCCCGATGGTCGATGTTTCAAGGCGCAGATTGATGACCATACTGGCCCCCTGTTTTCGGGCACTCTCCTTCATGCGCAGGATAGCCTCTCTTCGGGCGCGATCGACCAGAGATTCGTACGATTTGACCCTTCCGCCAAAGATGTTGCGCAGAATGGCGAGGAGACGTTTGAAGTAATCAATAGAGATGACGG
>CAZQFI010000245.1:0-2270 GCA_964592545.1 uncultured Geobacteraceae bacterium | reverse complement strand
CGCTTGAGATACTCCTTGAACGTCGCTTCTGATGGATTCAGGACAACAACCCCGGAAGAGCCATCAATGATTGCCGGGAAATCGTCGACGAGATCAAAGCCGAGCTGGATGGCGAGGGAATTGCCTACGACCACGATATCGAGATTGGGGTGATGATTGAGACTCCATCGGCGGTGATGATTGCACCGTTGCTGGCCCGGGAGGTCGATTTCTTTTCTATCGGGACAAACGACCTGATCCAATATTTCCTGGCCGTTGACCGTGGTAATGAGCATGTCGCCTATCTCTACGATCCCATGCATCCGGCAATCATCCGGGCGTTGAAGGCGACTTGTGACGCTGCAAACGAGGCGGGGATTGGGATCTCGATGTGCGGTGAGGTCGCGGGAGAACCTCTCTATAGCTTGATTCTGATTGGCCTCGGCTTCCGGGAGCTGTCGATGAATCCGGCATGTGTCCCCAGGGTGAAACGGGTGCTGCGACAGGTGTCGCAGGCTGAAGGAAAAGAGTTGGTCGAAAAATTATTATTGTTGGCAACCAGCAAGGAAGTTTCCACTATGGTTGAGCAGGAGATGCGGAAACGGTTGCCGGAAATATTTGCACAACCCATTATCTAGGAAGTTGAAAGGATGACTGTACATGTCTATGACAGATTTTTTATTTACCTCTGAATCGGTCGGAGAGGGCCACCCCGACAAGGTCGCTGATCAGATTTCGGATGCCGTTCTGGATGCTATTCTCGCCCAGGACTCCAAGGCGCGGGTTGCCTGCGAGACGTTGGTGACAACCGGAATGGCGATGATTGCCGGTGAGATCACAACAACGGCTTATGCAGACCTGCCGTCAATTGTGCGGGAGACAATCAAGGAAATTGGCTATAACGATTCCGCCATCGGTTTTGACTATAAGACCTGTGCGGTCATGACTTCGATTGATCAGCAATCCCCCGATATCTCACAGGGCGTCAGCGAAGGCGAGGGGCTGTTCAAAGAGCAGGGTGCCGGGGATCAGGGCTTGATGTTTGGTTTTGCCTGTGATGAAACGCCCGAGTTGATGCCGATGCCGATCACTTATGCCCATAAGCTGACCAAGAAACTTGCTGATGTCCGTAAAAGTGGAAAACTCGATTTTCTGCGCCCCGACAGCAAATCACAGGTCTCGATTCAATATGTTGATGACAAACCAACCCGGATTGATACCGTTGTTATTTCAACGCAGCACAGTCCCGATGTCAGCTATGATGATCTGAAAGATGCCGTCATCGAAGAGGTGATCAAGCCGGTCCTGTCGGTCGATCTTCTCGACCGGGAGACCCGTTATCTGATTAACCCGACGGGGCGCTTTGTCGTCGGTGGCCCGATGGGAGACTGTGGCCTGACCGGGCGTAAAATTATTGTCGATACCTATGGTGGTCAGGGTTCTCACGGCGGCGGTGCTTTCAGCGGAAAAGATCCATCCAAGGTTGATCGCAGTGCATCGTATATGGCGCGTTATGTTGCCAAAAACGTTGTTGCTGCCGGCCTGGCAAGCAAGTGTGAGGTGCAGCTTGCCTATGCTATCGGGGTTGCTGATCCTGTCTCGGTTATGATCAATACGTTTGGTACCGGAAAAGTCCCGTCAAACAGGATTGCCGCGATTGTTAAGGACGAATTTGACATGCGTCCGGCGGCGATTATTCAGCAACTCAATTTGCTGCGTCCCATCTATCGCCAGACGGCTGCCTACGGTCATTTTGGCCGGGAGTTACCGGGTTTTACCTGGGAGGTGACGGACCGCGCCGCCGCGCTGCGCTCGAAAGCGGGATTGTAAAACCGACAATGGTCAATAAGAAAAGGGGAGCATTTCAGGTGCTCCCCTTTTTTATTCAGTCAAATAGGTCTGTTGCTGTTCAGGTCATCGCTATTGCAGTTTTCTGAAGGCTTGAGCCCGCCATTACAGCGGATGACTACTCTTCAATTGTAACTTTTTCAATGACGATCGACTCGGTTGGAACGTCCTGGTGATACCCGCTGTTCCCTGTCGTTACCGTGGCGATCTCGTCGACAATATCCATTCCCGCAACAACTTTTCCAAAAACTGCATAACCGTACCCGTTGGCCGTTTTGTTCTGATGGTTGAGGAAATCGTTGTCGGCAAGGTTGATAAAAAATTGACTGCTGGCGCTGTCAACAACCTGAGTTCGCGCCATCGCGAGGGTTCCACGTGAATTTTTCAATCCGTTATCGGCCTCATTTTTGATTTCTGCACGGGTCTTTTTCTGAGCCATTTCG
>CAZQFI010000244.1:0-9661 GCA_964592545.1 uncultured Geobacteraceae bacterium | reverse complement strand
AGCCGCCGCAGAAGAGTCTCCCGCCACTGCTAACCCCCCAGCAGCTGCGTCCCGACATGAGCACCCTCAATCGGATTGTTTATGGGACACAAGGGAAAAGAAATCGTCTCAAGCAGCGCGACAATCTTCCCATTGGAGACGAGGTCTGGTTGAATCTGCAACAAAATATGCTGGTTTCGTTTTTCCGCCGGTTCCACGATCAGGTCGAACTGGTTTGGAATTATCCTGCCGCTGCAGCAAGAAATGGAATTGAAGGCATTCTGGAACTGTTGATTACGGTCGATCGTGACGGTGAACTTGTCGATGTTGACCTGCTCCACAGCAGTGGCTCGGATATCCTCGACTTTGAGGCGATTCAGGCAATCTATCGGGCTGCACCATTCGGGCCCCTGACCAAACACTACCCGCATCCGCAACTCAAGATGCACGTTTATTTCCGCTACACTCTGGGCGGAAGATCAATCTATGGTCGATAAAAAAATGCCCGGAAATTTAATTTCCGGGCATTTTCACATGTCTCTATTCAGATTCCCAACGTAACTTCGGCTTACGTGCTGCCGTTGCCTCGTCAAGGCGTTTCACTTTTGCGCGTACCGGTGCCTGCTTGAGCAACTGCGGATCACTCTTTGCTTCGGCAGCGATCGCCAGCAGTGCATCACAGAACTCATCAAGAACCTGCTTACTCTCTGTTTCTGTCGGTTCGATCATCAAGGCTCCGTGCACCACCAGCGGGAAGTAGATTGTCGGTGGATGGTAGCCATAATCGATTAAACGCTTCGCCACATCAAGGGTATGACAATCATTTTCCAGCGCATCTTCAGAGAAAACAACCTCATGAAGTGAGCGCTGCTTGTTGGGCAGATCGTAAGTTCCCTCAAGCCGGGCACGAATATAGTTGGCATTGAGAACCGCCAGTTCAGTTGCGCGCTTCAACCCCTCCCCTCCCATTGAGAGGATATAACTGTAGGCTCGCACCAGAATGCCAAAATGACCGTAGAAAGCCTTCATCCGCCCGATCGACTGGGGACAATCGTATTCCAGCTTATAGCCATTTTCATCTTTCACAACAAATGGGGTTGGCAAGAACGGCCTGAGTTTTTCTACGACACCGACCGGGCCTGACCCCGGGCCACCACCACCGTGGGGGGTCGAGAAAGTCTTATGGAGATTGAAATGCATGACATCCACCCCGATATCTCCAGGGCGACTGATCCCCATCATTGCATTGAGGTTGGCACCATCGCTATAAACCAGCCCACCACGTTCATGCACCAGGTCACAAATTGCACGGATATCGGACTCAAACAGACCCAGGGTATTCGGATTGGTGACCATCAGCGCGGCAACATCGTCGTCCATCACAGCGGCAACAGCTTCTTTACTCAGGACACCATCAGAAGCAACGGTGACAACTTCGTATCCACACAGTGCGGCAGACGCCGGATTGGTGCCGTGAGCGGTGTCGGGGATAATAACTTTGTGACGTTTCTGACCGTTCGCTTCATGCCAGGCGCGGATCATCAACATCCCGGTAAATTCACCTTGTGCCCCGGCAGCCGGCTGAAGAGTAATCGCCGGAAAACCCGAAATTTCGCCCAGATCGTGCTGCAGATGATACATCAACTCCAGCGCTCCCTGATTCAGGGCTTCAGGAGCCTGAGGATGAATATCGGTAAAACCGGGGAAACGGGCTGCTGCTTCATTCACTTTAGGGTTGTACTTCATCGTACAGCTGCCAAGGGGATAAAAACCGGTATCGACACCATAGTTCCAGGTCGACAAGCGGGTATAGTGACGCACCACATCGACTTCTGATAATTCGGGGAAGCCACTAATCTCATCACGAAGCTGGTTTCCTTCAGGGAGAACTGCAGGAACATCGAGTTCAGGAAGGCTGTAACCGACCCGACCCGGCTGAGACTGTTCAAACAGGAGGTTCTCGTCAAGAACCAAGCCACCACCTACGGTACCCATCATACCTCACCTCCCGCCAGTGCAGCGACCAGTCGGTCTATCTGCTCACGACTGTTCTGCTCCGTCACACAAATCAGCAGTCCATCCTCAAGCTCGGAATAGTCACTGCCAAGTGAAACTCCGGCAAGAATTCCCTGTTGTTCAAGGCGTGTTTTCACGTCTGCAACCGGTTCAGGACACGTAATGACAAATTCATTGAAGAATGCTCCGGAGAACGTCACATTGAAGCCCTCCAGCTGTGAAATTTTCTCACGCGCATAAGCAGCCTTGGAGTAGTTGGTTTCTGCCAGTTTTCGCAATCCCTGCTTGCCATGCAAAGCAAGGTAGATTCCTACCATCAGGATACACATCCCCTGATTGGAACAGATATTCGAAGTTGCCTTCTCCCGCCGGATATGTTGCTCACGCGTTGCCAATGTCAGGACAAAACCACGCTTGCCATCCTGATCGGTTGTTTCACCAACCAGTCGACCGGGCAATACCCGCATATCCTTTTTGCGGACAGCAAAGAAACCGATTCCGGGACCACCGAATGAAAGTGGAATCCCAAAGCTCTGGCCATCACCGACAACAACGTCAGCACCCAGTTCACCGGGAGACTTGTAGAGCGCCAATGCCAGCGGCTCGGCAACAGTGGCAACCATGCGGGCACCGGCAGCATGAGCCATGTCTGCAATCGCAGCGAGATCCTCGATCTGCCCAAAATAGTTCGGATAGCCGACAACAACCGAGGCAACCTGATCGTCGAGCAACTCTTCAAGCTTTACCGTATCGGTCACACCATCGTTGTGCGGAACAGGAATCAATTCGACATTGAGATAACGGCAATAGGTTGCGACCGTTTCACGATATTGCGGGGGTAATGCCTGAGACAGCAGAACTTTCTTACGTTTCTTGCCGGCACGAATCGTCAGCAGCACCGCTTCAGCACATGCTGATGCCCCGTCGTACATCGACGCATTGGCAACATCCATCCCCGTCAGCTGACAGATCAGCGTCTGGAATTCAAAAATGGCCTGAAGTGTTCCCTGACTGATCTCCGGTTGATACGGTGTGTAGGCAGTGTAAAACTCACTGCGACTGACCAGCTGATCAATAACTGTTGGGATAAAGTGGTTATAGGCTCCACCACCAAGAAACGTATCCCAGTCAGACACCTGAGAATTTTGCGCGGATAAGTCACGTAAAAATGTCAAAACTTCCGATTCAGATTTTGCCGGTGCGAGATCGAGAGGCTTTTTCAAGCGACAGTCATCGGGAATCCCCGAAAACAGCTCGTTGATCTCTGCCACTCCGATCTGATCCAGCATCTGTTGCACATCGGCATCAGTATGAGGCAGATAACGCATAGCTACCCTTTCAACTAAAGTATCAAGTTTAATCTATTAACAGATTGTTTTTTCAGTCTTTTTGAACAAATTCCTGATAGGCTGCAACATCCATCAGATCATCAAGACAGGAGACATCTTCCAATTTCACTTTGATCATCCAGCCATCTTCATAAGGTGAATTATTCAAGACCGCGGGCTCATCAGGCAGCTCTTCATTAATCTCGACAACTTCACCGCTCACAGGCGAATAGACATCAGAAACGGCCTTGACCGACTCGACAACCCCAAAAGTGCTTCCAGCTTCAACGCTGTCACCGACTTCAGGCAGTTCAACAAAAACAACATCACCCAGTTGATCCTGTGCAAAATCGGTAATACCAATCGTCACAACATCATCTTCCACCAGAACCCACTCATGCTCTTCGGTATATTTAAGTTCGTCTGGATAGTTCATATTTTCCTCCTTCATAGAAAAAGCCACGTGGGCGTAATTTATTTAACAAACGGTGGAACGGTCCTTTCGGCAGAGACCTGCCGCTTGCGGATTCCAATTTCGAGGGGTTTGTCACTATCGGCAACCGCGCTGTCAACAAGGGCAAGGGCAATCCCTTTTTTCAGGCTCGGTGACATGGTCCCACTGGTCACATAACCGACCTCCTCCCCGTCACACAGAACCGGATAACCCTCCCGCGGCACACCCGAAGCGGTCAAAGTCAGGCCGATCAGTTTACGCTTCAATCCGGCCTCTTTTGCTTTGAGCATCGCATCACGCCCAACAAAATTTCCCTTTTTCAATTTGGTAATCCATGCCAGCCGGGCTTCGATCGGCATGATTTCAGCGGTGATTTCGTGTCCATACAGCGCGTATGCTTTTTCGAGACGCAGGGTATCGCGCGCACCGAGACCAATCGGCAACAATCCCGCCGACTCTCCAACCCTCATCAGCTCTTCCCACAACTTAACCCCATCGGCGGCAGAGCAGTAAAGCTCAAAGCCATCTTCACCCGTATAGCCGGTCCGGGAGATAATTGTTTTGATTCCGGCAACGTCACCTTCGGCAAAATGGTAAAAGGTGATCGCCTCAAGATCCGAGCCGGTTAATTTCTCCAGAATCTCAACCGAACGGGGTCCCTGAAGTGCCAGCTGAGCGTACTCATCGCTGCGATTGACCAGGGTGACATCACTAAAATCGCTGCCTTTGAGAAGGTCCTGCAACCAGGCAAAATCCTTATCACTGTTCGATGCATTAACACACAACAGATAACGATCAGCAGCAAAACGATAAAGAGTCAGGTCGTCGACAACCCCACCCGTTTCGTAACACATGGCAGTGTACTGGATCTGACCGTCAACCAGCTTGGAAACATCATTCGTTGTTGCATACTGAAGAAAATCGAATGCCTGTGTTCCCGACACTTCAATCTCTCCCATGTGGGAGACATCAAACAAGCCTGCGGCGCTACGCACAGCGAGATGCTCTGCAATAACACCCGAGTACTGTACCGGCATATCCCAACCACCAAAATCGACCATCCGGGCCCCAAGCTGGCGGTGAATCTGGTTCAACGGTGTTGTTTTCATTGGTTCAACTCCTCACATATTAACGATAAGCACAGCAACAAATTCAGTAAAAAAACCTCAACGCCCGTTGTAGCAAATCCGATGGTCTTTATACAAGGAATAAGCGGGGCGGTCGTCTCTTTACTGCTTTGCCGCCCGCCGTCTGGCACTTTCCAGAGTATTGTAGAGCAACATGGTAATTGTCATCGGACCGACACCGCCGGGAACCGGTGTAATGGCCGCCGCTTTTTCACTCGCTGCAGCAAAATCGACATCACCAACCAGCTTCTTTTCACCGACACGATTCACTCCGACATCAATAACAACAGCACCCTCTTTAATCCAGTCGCCCTTGACCATTTCAGGTCGCCCGACTGCAGCAATGACCACATCAGCCGCAGCAACTTTCTGAGGAAGATCGGCGGTACGGGAATGGCAGATCGTTACGGTTGCATGTTCCGCCAGACACAACAGTGCCATCGGTTTACCGACAATATTGGAGCGGCCGACAATCACAACCTCTTTCCCTTTGAGGTCGACGCCGGTGTGTTCAAGCATTTTCATCACGCCGTATGGAGTACACGGGCGAAAGACGGGGTTGCCCGTCATCAGACAACCAACATTGTAGGGATGAAATCCATCAACATCTTTCAACGGGGAGATCGCCTCCAGGATCTTTGACTCATCGATATGATCCGGGAGTGGCAGCTGAACAAGGATCCCGTCAATCTGCTCATCGTCATTCAGCTGCTCAATCAATGTCAACAGATCCTGCTCAGGTGTTTCTGCGGGCAACTTGTGTTCAACCGAGTAAATTCCCGCTGCAGCACACGCCTTTTCTTTCATCGAAACATAAACCCGGCTTGCCGGGTCTTCGCCAACCAGGACAACCGCCAATCCGGGAGTGACCCCCTGCTCGATCAGTTGCCGGGTCTCTGTTGCAATCTGCTCACGCATTTCGGCCGCGATTGCTTTTCCATCGATAAGTTTTGCCACGGGAACCTCCAGTTAATAATCGCTATAAAGGTTGAACTATACGAAAGTGTCTTCCGTTTGTAAACGGGACCGGTCAAAATCAGGAACAAAAAAATCCCCGTCAGATCGACTCTGACGGGGATGACAATTGACCTTTACACCCTTAACCGTTCACCACTTTGGGGCACGAAGCGCAGGCATCGCCACCACTCTTGGCTGCCGGCTTGTCGGTTTTGGTCTCTTTGCTCACCGAATCACCCGTCGCTGCCGGGCAGCTCTTGCCGCTGGTGTAGCCTTCCTGATACCAACCGCCCCCCTTTAAAGTGAAAGCAGTTTGTGAAATCAATTTTCTGGCCTTGCCACCACACTCACGGCATCTATCAATCGGCGCATCAGAAAATTTTTGGCGAACTTCAAACGTCAATCCACACTCTTCACACTGATACTCGTATAACGGCATGACTCAACCTCCAATATGACTAGATTTGAACAGCCGCAGATTTTAATTTGTGCAGGGATTAGCTGTCAAGAAAAGTTTGCTGACACCGACAATTATCAGGGGAAATCAAAACGTTCGTCGAGGTCATCATCCGTGATCAACGGTTCAGCCAGATGGGCCTGCGGAACATCCTCTTCGATTTGCAACGTTTTATCCATATCCATCAGCTTCAGGTGGTTTTCAATCAGCGCGCGCAACCCCCCTTCGAAAGAGATTTTCTGGCGCCGGATTTCCTGGATTTCGTTGAGCAGCTGGACCCGACGCTCGTTAGCATCACGAACAACCCGTTCTCCCTCAATGTGCGCTTCAGCAATCAGGATTTCAGCTTCTTTGCGGGCATTGACCTTTAATTCTTCTGTCACCTGCTGAGCCGTCATCAATGTTTCCTGCAAAGCTTTTTCCCGATCACGGAGCTCGTCAAGAGAACTGCGGGTACGGGCAAGCGACTCCTTCAGCTCATTATTCTGGATATGCAGGCGCTCGAGCTCATCAGCAAGCATTTCGAGAAAACTGTCAACGGCAGTGGTATCATAACCAAACATCCGCGTTTTGAACTGATGCTGTTGAATCTCTATCGGAGTAATCCGCATAATCTGGTCCCTACTTGCCGATTAATGTGCCAATTGATACAGGAAACTCACCAGAATCTGCTGCACAACCGACAGAAGAATCAACAGGGCAATCGGTGAAAAGTCGAATGAACCCGCCTGCAAAAACGGCAACATCCTCCGTAAACGGTACAAAACCGGATCGGTCGCACTGTGAAGAAACCGCACAATCGGGTTATAGGGATCCGGATTGACCCACGAAATCAACGCTCTGGCGATAACAATAAATGTATAAATATTGAAAGCCAGATCGACAATTCTGGCAATTGCCAGGATAACAACACTCATCTTGAACACCTTCCCTTGTCTGGAAATTGCTGTAATTATGAGCTTTTATACCGAAAGGGGGCTGAGGTGTCAAACCATTAGCAGAAAATCTCCCCAGACATTTTGACATAAAAAAAGAAACAGGCTAACTTGCCCCGAGTTGAACAAAAAATATATGATGCGATCTAACCGATAAGTTGAAATAAATTGAAGCATTCCCAAAAGTCATTGAATTGAGGTCAGAAAATGGTTCAAACCAACAATATTAACGTTCTTGATGTCTCTCCGATCATCGCCCCCCTTGATCTGAAGCAGGTTTTCCCGCTGCCTCTGGCTGATGCGGCGTTCGTCAACAATAGCAGAAATACCATTAAAGCGATCCTCAATGGTGAGGACAAGCGCCTGTTGACCGTCGTCGGTCCCTGCTCAATTCATGACCCGATAGCGGCTCTCGAATATGCTCAAAAGCTCTACGATCTGTCGGAGAAGTTAAAAGACCAGCTCTTCATCATTATGCGGGTCTATTTTGAAAAACCACGGACGACTGTTGGCTGGAAGGGATTGATCAACGACCCCGATATGGACGGCAGCCACCAGATTTCAAAAGGGTTAGGCGTTGCCCGACAGCTTTTTTGTGCCATCACCGCCCAAAGGCTTCCCATCGCCAGTGAAATGCTCGATCCGATCACACCACAGTATCTTTCAGATATGATCAGCTGGGGAGCGATCGGGGCACGAACAACCGAGTCACAGACCCACCGGGAAATGGCGAGCGGTCTCTCCTTCCCGGTCGGTTTCAAAAACGGAACCGACGGTGGACTGAAGATCGCCCTCGATGCCATGGCGGCCTCGTGTCGTGAGCACAGTTTTCTTGGGATCAATTTTGAGGGGCGTTCATCAATCGTCCATACCGCAGGCAACCCCGATGTCCATCTGGTTCTTCGGGGCGGTGACAATGCCCCCAACTACAATTCTGAGGCCGTCACCAACGCCGCAGAGCTGCTCAAGGGCAAGAACCTCCCGCCGGCTATCATGGTTGACTGCAGCCACGCAAATTCCAACAAGGATCACACCCGGCAGGGAGAAATTCTCGACAATATTATCGATCAGCTGATCGATAAACCGGGCTCAATCACCGGGGTCATGATCGAGAGTAATCTGAATGCGGGGAACCAGAGTATCCCCGAAGATCTCAGTCAACTGAAATATGGTGTCTCAATCACCGATAAATGTGTCGACTGGGAAACGACCGTGGAGATGTTGAGCCGAGCACACGACAGGTTGGCTCAACGTTGAATCACAAGCTCAGTGAATCGGCAACCGGTCGTGAGGGGAAACCGACAGATCAATAGGTCCAAAGGTCTCTTCGTAACTCTGAATATTATTCTGCAATGCCAGCAGTAACCGCTTGGCGTGACGTGGTGAGGTAATCAGCCGCGTTTTTACCTGTGCTTTTGGTGCCTGCGGCTGAACATAAATACAGTCGATGACAAACTCACTGTCGTTATGGTTGACAACCGCCATATTGATGTACTGACCGCTGGCGACATCGTCGTTCATCTGAATTTCAAGCTTCACTTCTTTTTCCCGATCCATTTTCAGCTCCTACAAATCGTTTAACAACCGATAAAGCATCTGTTCCAGTTCCCAGACCTTTGCCCCAGCATCCGTGTATTCATCCTTTTCAAGCAGGACCCGGGCGCGGTCGAGATGACCGTGAGCTTCCAGCAACACCGGAGAAATTTTCGCTTCAAGTTTAAATTGCGGAATTTCACCGACAGCTTCAACCCAATCCTGCAATACCTCTGCTGCACGATCCACCGAACGTAAAGCGGTCACTGTTGTCTCGGGCAGGACTTCATAAAGGCGATCCGATTGCTGATCAATCTGTTCAAGAACCTGCCGATAACGCTCTGAGAATGACATATTTGCTCCCTTTTCAAGTTCTCCATTTTGTTGCGGCTGCATCCTATGCAAAGCAGCCGAAAAGATCAAACCAAACCTGCAGTTATTTTTTCCTACCGGTTGACATTCAAGCAATCAGACGGTAGTTTCTTCACCTGAATAAACGCTAGGGGCGTCTTGTTACTGAGAGTTCCGTATTGACACGGAGCAACCCTTGGAACCTGATCCGGATGATACCGGCGGAGGGAAGCGGCAATAACCAATTCTGACAAATCTATTTGTCGGTGGCCGCTTACTTTGTGAAGCGGCTTTTTTATGCAGATTTATCTGAACGAAAACAGAATTGAAGTCCCCCCCGATTGTCGGCTGTACTCACTGCGCGATCAGTTCTATCCATTGGCTGATATCCTGATTGTTAACGGCTCCCCAGCCGAGGTTGATCTCGATCTCCAGGGTGAGGATCGCATCGTTATGATTCAGCGCGGTCAACAACCATCACCACAGGAATTTAAAAGTCTGCTGACGGCCCGTCACACGCCAGG
>CAZQFI010000243.1:0-3422 GCA_964592545.1 uncultured Geobacteraceae bacterium | reverse complement strand
GTTGGATTCGTTGTTGCCGCTGTTTTGCACAGTCTGATCCCTCAGCTCTCCAGCTTATGGCAGGTGTTGAGTGGTGTTGCACGACAATTTCTGGTTCTGACACTGTTTCTGGTCGGTGCGGGTATCACCAGAGACGTTCTTCAGCGAATCGGGATCAGGCCGTTTCTGCAGGGCGTGACGTTGTGGACTATTGTCAGTATCCTGACCTTGGCGGCAATCTGTACCGGATGGATCGCATGAGAAAATGGCGTAGCGCTCGCTGAACGAACCTCCAAAGCACTTGCTTTTGTAAAAAATACGTTTAATTTCAAGCTGCGCTGTATTCGTGGATAATTTGACCGCTGAAGATGTAAATTTCAGCATCGGGGTGTTGCCACGCATCATCAATTAAGCCTGCTTTAGCGCACGTCTGTCGAAGGAATGTCTCCCTGTCCCAGCCATATTCTGTTGCAACCTGTGGCAGTAATACCCCCCGATTCAACCCCTTAATGATGTAAATACCATGGACGCCGACTTCAATCTGGTTGACGTCATCAATCCGTTTAAGTGGTGAAAGAACGGTTATTTCGAGACTGAAATTATCGAGATCGGCACGGGTCATTGGCGGGAAGCGGGGATCCTGCGTGGCTGCCGCAACGGCCATCGAAGCGACCTCGCGATACAATGGCTGTTGTGCCTGAAAATTTCCAATACAACCCCGCAGTTGACCATTTTGCGTTATTGTGACAAAACAACCTGAACATTGATTTAATGCAGGGTCTGTTTGCTCGGTCGGGGGAACTTTTTCCCCTCTAAGTTGATGCACGATAGCTTCACGGGCAATACTCAACAATGTTTTCGCGGTGGAATCTGAAAGCATCTCAAACCTCCCTGAGAGAGTTTTTTCAAGAATAATTGTTGTGTCAACAGCTTGCAAGATTTAAACGAGGAGCAAGGCGATGAATCATGATCATTCACTCTGGGCGCTCAATGATGGAGAAACTCTCCTCTGGCAGGGGCGTCCTGCACCACGTTGCTACACTTTTCGTCACTGGTTGCAGGCACTGATCGGGACGGTTCTGTTTTTTGCCAGCAGTTTCTGGCTGATGGTCGGGATGCAACTGGTGAAGGCGGGTGAGTTTTCGGCACTTTTGTTGATCGCGCCGCTGGGACTGGCTGTCGTCGCATTTTTTGTTGGACCGGGGCAGTTGATTCTTGCCCGCTTACGCTGGGAGAAGGTCTTCTACGCTTTAACTGATCAACGGCTGCTGGTGAGAAATTGCCTGCTGGGTCATAAGGTCCTGAGCTTTGACCTTGCCGATTACAAACAGTATCGACAGAAAAAATATGGGGAAAACCTGCGGAGTCTGCGGCTCTCTTTCAAAAACAGACCGGCAATTATCCTTGAGTGTCTCGAACACCCCGATTTTCTCCTGCAACAGCTTGATGGGAGCAGTACTGCCGGCGATTCTGTTTGACTCGTTGTGGAACCCGTCGTTATGATGTCCGATTTTCAGGAACTGAATAGAAATGGCGACAAATGAATAAAGCTTTTTACCTGGAAACCTTCGGGTGTCAGATGAATGTTGTCGACTCTGAACAGATCGCGGCACTTTTGAAGAATATCGGTTACTCACAGGTTGATTCTGCGGAGCAGGCCGATCTGGTCCTCCTGAATACCTGCTCTGTGCGCGATAAGGCCGAGCGCAAAGTTTACGGGCACCTTGGCCGGTTCAAACCGATCAAGGATCAGCGTCCCGATTTAATCATCGGCGTTGGCGGCTGTGTTGCCCAGCAGGAAGGGGAACGGATGCTCGACAAGGTCGCTTACCTTGATCTTGTCTTTGGAACCCACAATATCCACCGCCTGCCTGAACTGGTACAACAGGTCGAAGAGAAGCGTCAGCGGGGCTGTGAAGTCGCGTTTCATGATCGTGAAACGCGCCTCAACTTGTTTCCAGAACGAACCTTTCAGGAGAGTGTCACCCGCTTTGTTACGGTGATGCAGGGGTGTGATAATTTTTGTTCCTACTGTATTGTTCCCCACGTCCGGGGGCGTGAGATCAGCCGCCCCAGTCGTGAAATTATTGCTGAAGTTGAAGGGCTGGTCACCCAGGGTGTCCGTGAAGTGACGCTGCTGGGGCAGAACGTCAACTCCTATGGGAATAAGGATGCGGATGAACTCTCATTTCCTCAGTTGCTTCAGCAGGTTAACCAGATCGATGGATTACAGCGGCTCCGGTTTGCGACGTCACATCCCAAGGATATGACCGATGATCTGATCGATTGTTTTGCGTCTCTGGATAAATTGTGCAAGCATATCCACCTGCCGTTTCAAAGTGGCTCGGATCGCATTCTCGAATTAATGAATCGAGGCTACAGTCGGGCAGACTATCTGGCGAAAGTTGAGAAACTGAAACAGGTTTGTCCCGACATCCGGCTGACGACCGATATCATTGTCGGGTTTCCCGGTGAAACCGAGGATGATTTCCAGGCAACTCTCGATCTGGTTGAGCAGGTGAAATACGCCGATGCGTTTACCTTCCTCTATTCCCCGCGGGTGGAGACTGCTGCGGCAAAAATGGCCGACGACCAGTCGGCATTGCAGAAGCAGCAACGTTTTGACCGGCTACTCACATTGCAGCAACAGATCAGTGCTTCAATCTGGCAGCAGGATGGTGGACAGATTCTTGATGTGCTGGTTGAAGGTGAGAGTAAACAGGGGGAAGGGCAGTTATTTGGCCGTACGACCTGGAACCGGATTGTCAATTTCAGTGGCTCCAATGATCTGATTGGTCAGACAGTTGAGGTCAAAATAGATCGAGTGATGCGAAACTCACACCTTGGAACACATGTTAATCAGGAGTCGAAGTGATGATAGATCTACATATGCACACCTTTTTCAGTGATGGAGAACTGGTTCCGACCGAGCTGATTCGTCGGTCATCTGTTGCCGGTTATCGTGCGATTGCGATTACCGACCATGCTGATCGCAGTAATACCGAATGGCTCCTGTCAAATATTGTCGGGGTCGTTGATGATATCGGCAAAGCCTATAATATTCAGGTGGTTGCCGGGGTTGAATTAACCCATGTGCCGCCACAGTCGATTGCTGATGTTGCCCAGTTTGCTAAAGACAAAGGTGCCGAATTGGTGGTCGTTCACGGTGAGTCGATTGTTGATATGGTGATGCCGGGAACGAATTTGGCCGCAATTAAGGCGGGTGTCGATATCCTCGCTCACCCCGGCCTGATCACAGAAGAAGAGACGCAACTGGCGGCGGAGCGGGGGGTCTATCTTGAAATTACCACCCGGAAAGGAAATTCCCTGACCAATGGTCACGTCGCGAAACTGGCTGAAAAATATGGGGCCAAGTTGGTGATTAACAATGATGCCCATGCCCCCGGTGATATTCTGTCTCCCGAGCTGATTCATAAGATTGC
>CAZQFI010000242.1:0-2744 GCA_964592545.1 uncultured Geobacteraceae bacterium | reverse complement strand
TGAGGCGTTGGAACGCCGGGTACGCCCGTTGGCCGAGAGTCTCGATTCAAAAATCATCCTTCCCTGTGATGTGCAAAATGAAGAAGAGATGGTCGCTGTTTTCAGTGAACTGGAGAAGCAATGGGGCAAGATCGATTTTGTCGTCCACGCGATTGCTTTCGCCAATCGTGAAGATCTGAAGCGCCCGTTCAGTGAAACCAGTCGTGATGGTTTCCGTCTGGCTCTCGATGTCAGTGCCTATTCACTGGTTTCGATGACCCGCTGTGCTATCCCGGTGCTCCGTGAGGGTGGCAGCATTATTACCATGACCTACCTTGGTTCGGTCCGTGCTGTCCCGGCCTATAATGTTATGGGGGTTGCCAAGGCGGCTCTTGAATCGTCTGTCCGTTATCTTGCCGCCGAGTTGGGTGAGCAGGGGATTCGGGTTAACGCGGTTTCAGCCGGCCCAATCAAGACGTTAGCCGCAGCGGGAATTGCAGATTTCAAGAAAAAGCTGAGTGTTGCCGAAGAGCGTGCTCCGCTTAAACGTCTGGTGAATCAGGACGATGTCGGCAAGGCGGCCCTTTACCTGTTGTCTGATCTTGCATCGGGAGTTACCGGCGAAGTTCATTATGTCGATGGCGGGTTTAACATTGCCGCCGGTTAAAAAACGTATTTCAACGGTTTAATCTGAAGGGGACAGGTAGCGATACGTGTCCCCTTTTTTATCGTGGTTGATGACAGAGAGATGGTTGCATGATTGTAGGCAAGACGGGTGGGTTGAAGGCGAGTCAGATCAAGGCGCTGGAGCGTATCTACCGGCGCAAGGTTCCGGCTGGTGAGTTGATCACCACCGAACTGGCCCGTTATCTGACCGAACTGTCACGCGAATTAAAGCGTCAGCTTGGCCTGATTATCGACCGGTCGGGCACGATCGAGACGGTTATCGTCGGCGACGACCACGAAATTGTTATCCCCGATCTTTCCCGCTACAGCCTCGGGCGCAGTGGCCTGCGCGGGCTGCGTTGTATCCATACCCATTTAAAACCCGAACTTTTGAGCCGCGACGATCTGACCGACCTGGAGCTGTTACGTCTTGATCTGATGGCAGTTATCACTGTTGGTGATAAGGGTCTCCCCGGAGCTTTTGAGTACGCTCATCTGCTGCCGACAAGAGATACTGCACAGATTGAGCGGATCGAACTGAAAGAGTTTCACCAGCTCGATTTCGATTTCGGTGCTTTCATCCATGCTCTTGATCAGGAGATGGAGCGGGTCGCGACCGAAACGGTCGATCTTGCCGATGGTCGTGAGCGGGCCCTGCTGATCTCGGTCGCACAGGGGAGCCGTCAGCGGGTTGAAGCCTCTCTGGCTGAACTTGATGAACTGGCGCGTACCGCCAATCTGGCCGTTGTCGATAAAGTTCTCCAGCGGCCGCGCAAGTTGAATCCACGCTTTCTTGTCGGGGAGGGGAAGCTGCGTGAAATTATTATCCGGGCTTTGCAGCAGCGGGTGACACTGCTGGTGTTCGATCAGGACCTGACCCCGAATCAGGTGCGTTCAATCACCGAAATGACCGAGATGAAAGTGATCGACCGCAGTCAGCTGATCCTCGATATTTTTGCCCGGCGTGCTCAGTCGCGTGATGGCAAGGTCCAGGTTGAACTGGCACAGCTGAAGTATATTCTCCCGCGGTTGTCGGGAAAAGGGACTGCTATGTCACGCCTGATGGGGGGAATCGGTGGCCGTGGCCCGGGTGAGACCAAGCTGGAAATTGATCGGCGCCGGATTCGCGATAAAATCAGACGACTGGAAAAGCAACTCGATTCCCTCGGGCGGGGGCGGGTGCAGCGCCGGCAGAAGCGGATTCGTGCCGGCTTGCCGATCGTTTCGATTGTTGGGTACACCAATGCGGGGAAATCGACACTGCTGAACGCTTTAACTCAGAGTGATGTCCTGACCGAAGATCTCCTCTTTGCGACCCTCGATACCTCGACGCGGCGCCTCCGTTTTCCGCTTGATCGTGAAGTCATTATCACCGATACCGTCGGTTTCATTCGTGATTTACCAAAAAGTTTGATCGGCGCATTCAAGGCGACGCTGGAAGAGCTGGAGGATGCCGATTTATTGCTCCACCTGGTTGATATGTCAAATCCCCGCTTTGACGAGCAGATCAGGTCGGTTGATAAAATTCTTGATGATCTGGGGCTGGGGACACAGCAGCGACTTCTGGTGTTTAATAAGATTGATCAGGTCGACGATGACGATTTGGTTCATCTCTGTCGGCGTTATGCGGCAGTTCCTGTTTCGGCACTGTCACGTCAAAGTTTCGCTCCGTTGCTGGATGAAATGGAGCGCCGCTTCTGGCCGGAGGAGGGTCTTTCCGGTGAAATTGATCCTGAGACGTCTGTTTTAGTTGACTTGTGATTGGTAGATGTTAATATTGCAGATCGGTGGGGGACGTTTTGAGGAAAGTTACTGCGCTGTTGCGGTCATCACGGAATCGTTATGATAACGTTTAAAAAAATTCTATCTTGCAGCACAAAAATCTCGTTCTGGCTGGTGGTTTTGACATTGTTCGGCTGTCAGACTCTGGGGAATAAGACAGGACGTCTCCCGGTTGGGCAGAACCCGCCCGAACAACAGGTTGCTGTTACTGAAAAAGAGTCGGTACCACTACCTGTGGCCGACGCCGAAACGCAAGAGATCAATTCCTTCCAGCTCGAAGTTTCAAATCCGCTACCTCAGCCAATTCATGACTACCT
>CAZQFI010000241.1:0-4036 GCA_964592545.1 uncultured Geobacteraceae bacterium | reverse complement strand
GCTGATACAAATCATGACCCAAGATACAAGCTATTCAAAATGAAAAGTGCCTGGAGGGGGAATCAAGGCTGCGGAGACTCCATGCAGGAACAAGAAGCAGAACAGTACACTATTGACGAGATCATCACTGACGCTGCCGTCGTCACCCACTTTCAACCGATTATCAGCCTGCGAGACAAAAAGGTTGTCGGCGTCGAAGCGCTCAGTCGGGGAATCCACCCCCGGACCGGAAAAACCATCCCACCTCTTGACCTGATCGGTCAGGCAGAAACAAACCGGTTAGGTCTGGAACTCGACCGGCTGTTCCGCGATAAAGCCCTGAACACCTACAAAACGATCGATTCCACTGCAGAGGTTCTGTTATTCATCAACGTCAATCCAAAAATCCTTGAAAGTGACGATCTGGAGCTTGGCTGGACCAACACTAAAGTCAAATCTCTGGGCTTGAAAAGTGGCCAGATCGCCATCGAGATCTGTGAGTCCAGTGTCGTTGACACAGAGAAACTGATCAGGTTTGTCGAAAACTACCGCCGTCACGGTTTCATTATCGCCATTGACGATTACGGGACAAACCATTCAAACCTTGAGCGGATCATCCAGATTCGACCCGATATTATCAAAATCCCGCGGGAACTGATCGGCGGGGTCGACAACGACTTCTACAAAGAGGCCATCGTCAGATCAATTATCCATCTCGCCAAAAACATCGGTGCGGTCACAATCGCCGAAGGGGTAGAGACCGATCAGGATGTCCTCAAATGCCACGAGCTCGGTATCGATCTCTACCAGGGCTTTTATTTTGCCAGACCGTCAGACTGCTGCACCAGCAGCTACCAGAAATGCCGGGCGACAATCCACAAAACATTTTTCAAACTTGCCGGACATATGAGGCAGCATATTCAGGAAAAACGGGATCAGCATCTCCGCTTTCTCGAAACATGCAAAACTCTCCTGAAAAATCTGGAAGCCGTTCCCACCGGACATTTTTCGACCACACTGAAGACCCTCGATATCGACAGCGGCGCCATTGACTGCCTCTATCTGCTCGACAAAGACGGGCGGCAGATCTACAAAATGGACTTGGCTGAAACGACCGAGCCTTACCATCAGCACCACCTGTTTCAGCGCATCGGTGACAATTCGGATCATTCGGTCAAAGACTATTTTGTCCTCTCGTTCTACAACGAGGCCGACATCTTTATCTCCGATGAATTTGTCTCCTACACCTCCAAAAATTACTGCAAAACGATTTCGGCCAAATTCATCAGCAGCGAAGGCAATCAGCACACCCTCTGTATCGACTTTATCCTTCACCCGAAAAACAGTGCCCGAATGAAGGCGGTTGCCAGCTGATTATCCCTCCGTCCCGGCGGTTTTTTCTTTTGTCGTCCAGATAAAAATCAGAGGGATAAACAGCAGCGTCAGCAGCGTCCCGACCAGCAGCCCGCCAATAGCAACAGCCCCCAGCGGCGCCAGCCGCTCCAGGCCGATAGCGGAACCGAGAGCCACGGGCAACATCCCGGCGGCAACAGCAAATGCGGTCATCAGCACCGGTCGGGTTCTGATCCGGATGCTTTCCAGCATTGCCTCCCTTTTCCCCATCCCTTCCGCAATTTTTTCCTGAGCAAAATGGATCAGCAGGATTGCGTTATTGACGATAACCCCCGACAGGAGAATAAATCCCATCATCGCCGGCATCGAAACATGATAGCCGAGGAGTAACAGCGTCCAGGACGCACCGATGATCGTCAGCGGGATCGAGAGGATAATCATCAGCGAAATCTTGATCGAATTAAAGAAAGTGATCAGGGTAAAAAAGATCAGAATCACCGCAAAACCGATCGCCGACACCATCCGCCCGGCCGAATTTTGAAACTCCTTGATATCCCCCACCTGCTCCAGTGTCACCGATGGCGGCAACTTTGTTCCGGCAAAGGCTGCAGAAAAATTATCCATAATGTGGGAGATCGCTGCCTTTTCACGATAGCCGTAGACGTTAAGGGTGTAGTTGAGTCCCTCACGGCTGATCACTCCCGGTTCAAAATCGCGATGAATTGACGCGATAGCTCCGAGAGGAATCTTTTCCCCTTTTGGGGTATCAATCAGCAGTGTCCTCAGTAATCCGAGATGATCGCGCTGCTCAGCCGGAAGCCAGACCCGCACTCCGAAATCGATACTGTTGGCAGAAGGAAACGTCGCAACAAGTGCACCACGCAGCAATGCCTGAAGCTGACGGTTGATGTCGGCACCGTTGAGGCCATACAGCGCCGCCCGTTTTTTGTCGATATCGAGGTTGTAGACCGTTTTATCCATATCCCAGGTTCTCGAAACCGAGACGACACCCCCCGTTTCATACAACGCTTTTTCGACCAGATCACCCGCTTCAGTCAGGTCGGCAAAATCGGGGCTGGACAGTTTAATATCGATATTTGCCCGAATGCTCGCCAGCGCAGTCGCCCCGTAATCAACGACATCGAGATGTTTGATATTTTCAATCGCAGCCAGTTGGTTACGCAGCCGATGCTCAATATCCCAGATGGTTTCGCTGCGTTCATAACGGTTGACGTAGGTCGCAGTCACCGCAATGTGATCGATCCCCGAACCGCTGCCGATACTCAAAACGCCCGGTTCGCTGCCGATCGACGATGACAGCCGGTCAAGTTGTCCATTCTCGACAACAATCCGGTTCACCTCGGCAAGAATCTTCTGACTCGCCTCAATCGGCAGGTTCGGATCGGTGGTGATATTGATTTTGACGCCACCGGTATCCATCGGCGGCATCAGTTCACGACCAACGGTCGGCATCACCAGCCGCACACTGATAGCGAACAAGACAAGCAGGGTCGCAAAATAGAGGAATGCGACCGTTTTTCTTTTGAGAGCGGCATCAACCGCTGTCGCAAAAAACTGCTGGATAGAATTGAGAACTGCACTTGTCATCCGGTGAAAAAAAGCTTCGGTCCGCAGCAACCACGGCTGATCCAGTTGCAGGATTTTCATCGACAGCAACGGCACTGCAGTGATTGAAATGATATAGGACGCCGCCAGAGCCAGCAGCAGGGTCGAGGTCAGGGGACGAAAGACGGTCTGCGGATACCCACCGACGAACAGTATCGGCGCAAGAGCGATCATCGTTGTGATCGTCCCGGAAAAATCGGCAAACATGATCTCTTTGGTGCCATCAATAACGGCGCGATGGATTTCCGAGCCCAGCTCTTTGTAGTGACGCTCTATATTCTCCATGACAACGACGGCATCATCGAGCAACAGACCCAGCGCGAGGATAATCCCGGTCAGGGTGACAACATTGAACTCGATCCCCACCAGCCACATCAGCGCCACAGTCGCGGCATACACCAACGGGATCGTCAACAGCACCACCAACATCTGGCGGAAGCTCGCCAGAAACAGAAAAACGACAAAAATCGACATCAGAATAGCATCGCGTAACGACGTAAACATGTTCTCTGTCGATTGAACAATCGTATCTTTCTGCGTGTCGGTCACTTCGAAATGGAGTTGCGGGTATTGCTGCCTGACCTTGACAAGCTCTTTCTCGACCGTATCAATTGTGCTGATAACATCGACATCGAGACCGCGCTGGATGGCCAGAGCGATCGCTTCTTTGCCGTTGCCATAATATGCCGCACTGTTTTCGTAATGACCAAAATAGATCGTACTGACATCCGCCAGGGTGACTGACGGGGTCAGATGGAGTGCCTCCAGATCGGCGATATTCTCGGCCCGCCCCGGTGATTTAAGGAGATAACGGCTGGAATCGCTGGTGATAAACCCGACGGTGTAATCTTTATTATCCGCCTGCACAACGGCGAGGACAGCGCCGATTCCCAACCCGTAGCGGTCGAGTTTTTCCTTATCGACAATAATCTGCAGTTCTTTTTTATAGCCGCCGAAAATATCGACATTGGCCACCCCGGGAAGTTGAACAAAACGCTGCTTCAAACGATTTTCAGCCAGTTGACGGATATCCTCCAACTTCTGATTCCCAACCGGACTGACAGCAATCACCAGAACC
>CAZQFI010000240.1:0-3418 GCA_964592545.1 uncultured Geobacteraceae bacterium | reverse complement strand
TATCTGCTGAAGGTTCCTGAAGAGATCACCTCCACCGCAGATTTATCCATAACCGGAGAATTGATTGCCAACCCTGATGGACAACGCACTTCAGCCGCTGTTGAGATGGTCGGTGCAATGACGATAGCACCTTTTCACTGGGCAGACAGTAACGGCGACGGGGTGATTGATGATCTGGAAATTCTGGAAGTCTCAGACTTAACTGATGAGGCGAATAACCTCGATGTTAATTGGGATTTGATTGAATCGATCTGGGAAGCGGGTGCTTATGAATGGCGGGAAGACCTTAAACAGTTTGTTCCGGTTGATCCTGCTGCAGAATGAGTCGCGTTGTGGTAAAAAGGTTTTGACAATCTTCCGGGCAGTTTCTAGAATCAGCCCCACCTCTGATGATGTGAAAATTGCCTTTGAATACAAGGAAACAGTGACACCATGGATACAGTGATCGCTCTGCTTAAAGATGAAATGGACGCCGTTGAAGGCCAGTTTAAAAAGCATCTGACGTCGGATGTCCAGCTGGTCAGTCAGGTTGGGAATTATGTCCTTTCAAGTGGCGGTAAGCGTATTCGTCCGATGTTGCTCCTTCTGTGTGCCCGCCTGTGTGATTATCGGGGTGACAAACATATTGATCTGGCAGGTGTTGTTGAGTTTATCCACACTGCGACGCTGCTTCACGATGATGTTGTTGACAGTGCCAACCTGCGGCGGGGAAATCGCTCCGCCAATTCGGTCTGGGGCAATCAGGCCTCTGTCCTGGTTGGAGATTTTTTGTTCGCAAAGTCTTTTTCCGTCATGGTTGGCTCGGAGAGCCTGAAAATTCTTAAAATTCTTTCCGACACCACCACTCAGCTGGCAGAAGGGGAGATCCTGCAACTGATCAATACCTGTGATATCGATGTTGATGAGCCCCGCTATCTGCAGGTTGTGAGGGACAAGACGGCCATTCTGATTGCTGCATCCTGTCAGGTTGCCGGAGTTCTGGCTGGCGTTGATGATGCGCACGAAACGGCACTGCGGGAGTTTGGCCTTGAGATCGGGACCGCTTTTCAGCTGATGGATGATGCTCTCGATTACGTCGCTGATGAAGAAGATTTTGGTAAAGAGCGTGGACACGATCTCTACGAAGGAAAGATGACTCTCCCTTTGATTCATGCCTATGCAAACTCTTCAGAGCCGGAACAGCAGGAGATCAGGCGGATTATTGATGCCGAGGAATTGAGTAAGGAAGACCTCGACTATGTCTGTCAGCTGATCGATACGAAGGATGGGATTCGTTACACCCACACGAAAGCTTCTGAACGGATCGAGAAGGCTAAACAGCAGCTCGCGTTGTTTCCTGACAGTGAAGCACGCCAGGCTCTGTATACCCTTGCTGACTACGTCGTTTCGCGCAACAAATAGGGTCCGCCTCTTCCGGACGAAAATTCCGCTTTTTCGTGTAATCTGTCCTTTTTCTCCGCTATGCCGCTACGCTAATTTCGTTTATACTCCGCTGTATGTTTCGTGTCAGTCTGTACAAAAAGGTTTTAGGCGCATTTCTGCTGCTCTCTTTGGCTCCTCTAGGAATTCTGCTATTTAATTCTCAGCACAGTCTCCTCCTTGTCGAAGATCTCCTGCGTCAACGAACGACAGAAATTCTCGATAATCAGGCATCAAACGCCCTGGAACAGCGAGCAAAACTTGTTGCGGCCCAGGTTTCCTTTTTTTTGCGTGAAGTTGAAGGTGATCTGCTTGATCTGACCATGCTGCCTGTCTCTGAGGAGTCCTACCTCCATTTTGCCCGGAGTCATCGCCGTGAACTCTGGTATCGGCGCGGGACCAATAGTCATCCAGTTGAAGTGAGAGAGAATGTCCTGCTTTACAGCGAACTCTCTTTTGTCGCACCCGATGGGCACGAACAGGTCAGAATTGTTCATGGTGATCCGTCACACAGTTTTCGGGATGTTTCTAATCCCGCCAACACTACGTATAAAAATGAGACCTATTTCCAGCAGGCGATGCAACTGGACGCCGGCCAGGTCTGGGTCAGCCACCTCAACGGCTGGTATGTCAGCCGTAATGAGCAACTGCGTGGCGCAGAAACGCCTTTGGAGGCGGTTCAGGGGGCGTTGTACCGCGGTGTTATCCGGTTCGCTACCCCGATCATTCAAGATGGTGAGCTGCTGGGAGTGGTTGTCCTCTCTCTTGATCACCGGCACCTGATGGAATATACCCAGCATGTCTCACCGATTGGGGAAGAAGAGATTGTCTTCCCCTCTTACTCGAGTGGTAACTACGCTTTCATGTTTGATGATCAGGGTTGGATGATTTCCCATCCCAAGTATTGGGACATTCGTGGTTACGACTCTGACGGCAACCTGGTTCCCCCCTACAGTGCGACGACGCCAAAGGAAGATATCCTTTCGGGACGAATTCCCTTCAACCTTCTGGCCGCCGGTTTTGTCCATCCCAATTACCCCAGAGTCGCTGAAGCGGTTCTCCGTGGTGAGTCGGGGGTTGTTGAAACGGTTAATGTCGGTGGGGCAAATAAAATTATGGCCTATGCACCGATCCATTATTCGGCTGTGGGCTATCAGACCCACCGGGTTTTTGGCGGGATTACGATCGGCGCGGAGATCGATCAATTTCATCAGCCTGCTGTCGCGACGTCACGGCTGATCCGGCAGGAAATTAACAATTATCTGATGCAGTCGTGGGTGGTCATCTCGCTGACGATCATGTTCGTTGTCGCCATCGCCTACATGCTTGCCAATAGTATTGTGCGGCCGGTTCTTTCGTTGACCGAAGGAACCCGCCGGATGATTCATGGAAAGATGTCACCTGAGGTCCAGGTCAGTTCGAACGATGAGGTTGGAGTTCTGGCCGATTCTTTCAATACGATGGTGAGAGAATTGAACAGTCGGCGGCAGCGATTGCTCAAGACGCTGCAGGCACTGCGACATTCGCGTAAAGAAATTATCCGGGAGAGAAACTTTAAAGATACCGTTTTTGAAAACATCGAGACGGGAATATTGACGTTTGATGCCGAGAGTAAGGTGACATCGGCCAATGGTTCAGCGTGCCGGATTTTGGGAATTGAACGGCCGGGAAATGATTGCAGCTGGAAGGTTCTTCTGGCTGACTGGCCCGAATTACACGATGTTCTCAACCGCTGGTTCGCAGAGGGGCAGGGGTGTGAGAGTATCTCTTTCCGTGAATATATCCCCCTTGAGCGCAAGGGCCGCACCCTGACGTATCTGATGGCGATGTTTCCCCTCAGTTTCCGCCAGCAGGCGGGCTGGTTGCTGACGATTGAGGATCTGACAGAGCGGGTCAACATGCGCCAGCAGATGGCTCGTATGGATCGCCTTGCTTCGCTGGGGCGGATGTCGGCCGGGATTGCCCACGAGGTGCGTAACCCGCTGACCGGGGTGAGTCT
>CAZQFI010000239.1:0-6693 GCA_964592545.1 uncultured Geobacteraceae bacterium | reverse complement strand
AAGCTGCAACTTTACATTGCTGCCCCGCAACGAAAATCTGGCGATTTCCTCGATCATCCCCGGAAGGAAGAGAACGTCCTTGATCGGGTCACCCCCTTTGGCAAAAGTCAGCAGCTGCTGAGTCAGGCTGGTGGCCCGCTCCATCGACATCCCGGCAGATTGAAGATATTTGTAAGCTTTGTCCTCTTCAGCTAAAAACCTTTTTGCCATCTCAATATTACCAAACAACCCCGCCAGCAGATTATTAAAATCGTGTGCGATTCCTCCCGCCAGGATGCCAACAGACTCCAGCTTCCGTAATTTCAGAATTTCTTCCTCGGCCTGCCTCAATTCAGTCAGATCGATAGCAACCCCTCTCAAACCGGCAGGTTTACCATCTTTAACAATTGGGCTGACATGGAAAAGGGCCGGAAAAACGGTGCCATCCTTTTTCATCGCCAGGTATTCGGTACTGTGGTTTTTTTCACCACGATACTGTGCAGTAATATTTTGCAAAACCCGCTCATGCTCCTCGGGAGCAAACATTGTTAAACCATTAAGTCCTGCGGGAAACTCTTCTTCAGTATAGCCGTAAAGTTCAAAAGCACGCTGGTTTCCGTAAGTCAGCATCATCTGACTGTCGACCTCGAAAACAGCTTCAGGGAGCAAATCGGCCAGAGTTCTAAACCGCTCCTCGCTCTCCTCCAGGAGTTTTGCCGCCTTCTTTTGTTCGGTTAGATCAATGACAACCCCACGGATTCCATCGGGTTTTCCATCTTTTATAATGGGAGCAACCCGGAACAGGGTTGGGAAAACAGAACCATCCTTTTTAAGAGAAAGGTATTCGGTTCGGGAAGTCTTTTCACCGCGAAATTGTGCGGCAACATTGTCCATGAGCTTGGGAATTTCCTCAGGAGCAAAGATGTCTATACTTTTCATCCCCTTGGCAAAATCATCGGCAGTGTACCCATACAGATCAAGGGCCTGTTTATTTGCGTAGACCAGATTCAGTGCGACATCGGTCTCAAAAATAGCTTCGGGGAGCAATTCCGCCATGGTCCTGAAGCGCTCCTCACTCTTGTGTAGCAACGCCTCAGCTTTTTTTCGTTGTGAGAGATCCCACCAGACAACATGCAGTAACATTTCACCATCAACAGGGACCGCCGTGAGAGAAACTTCAACCGCGACCACTTCACCATCCTGGCGTTTATGTCTCCACTCAAAACGGTGGGTCCCCTTCTCCATGGCGATCTGCATCATTCTATCGGCTTCTGCTGCTGATGGTTTCCCGTCCGGTTGTAACTCAGGGGAAAGAGCCTCAGGCCTGACATTGAAGAAACTCTCCTTGTCCTCATAGCCAAGAAGATCAAGTGCCGCCACATTGCAATCAACAAATTTTCCGTCATGAATCATCAGCATTGCATTTGCCGAATTTTCAAAAAAGATGCGATACTTTTCCTCACTCAGCTTTAACTTTTCCTGAACCGAGAGTTTATCCTGCAGCATCAGATTAGCACTGCAGGCAACCTGGTAAAATTCTTCGAAGTGGATACTGGAGCAGTCAATTTCCTGATTATCCTGAACCAGGTTTCTGTAAAACACCGAGAACAGGTTGAACTCTTTCAAGAGGAATCGCCCGATAATCTGCAGTAACAACAAACTGCAAAAGATAAGGATGGCTGTCACAATAACGATCTGCTGAAGGTCTGATCGCCTCTGGTTTTCCAATTTAGTTTGCAGCGCAGCAATATCGTTTTCAATTTCGTCAAGGTAAGCCCCCGCACCAACCAGCCACTGTAATTCGGGGACACCGTAAACGAAAGAGACCTTGGAAAACTCCTGTCGGGAACCGGGCGACTTGCCGATCGAATAATAGACATAATCACCATCAGGCTTCCGTGCTGCAGCGAGCCCCCGCTTGAATACCATCTTCATGTCTTCCGGGTTCTTCCCAAAAAGTTCCCAGACTTTTTGAGACCCGGAAAGTACTTTACCATTTGTCACCAGGGCTTCGCCGTCAAACCCATCGACAAAGATGTACCCTTTCTTCCCAAAACTTATTTTGCTGATCAAAGAGAGAAGATTTGCTTTGATCCGAGCTTCAATATCTTCGACATACAGACCCGTTCCAATATACCAGTCAAAAGGTTCAAATGCCTTGACATAGGCAATTTTCTTATGTTCGGCGCCGACCTCCCCAGGCTTTTCCCAATAATATTCATAGAACCCCTCCTTGTTCCGTTTCACAATCTCAAGCATATTCCGGATAATAAACTGATGCTGCGTATCCTGAAAATCCAACACACTCGTCCCTTCAAAATCGGGATGAGCAGCGTGAAGGCGAGAGATTCCCTTAAAATCGACGATGAAATAGTAGCCGGTTTTATTCTCAAAACGAATCGCCCTTAAAGCTTCCACAATCAGTTGCTGAATCTCTTTATCCGACTTGACCTGTCTGTTTTTCTGATAAATGTTTTCAGCAACAGCATAAGCTTCACGAACTCTCTGCTCGACAGTTTTCCGCGTCTCCTGCTCACTACGCGAAAGTTCACTGTGAATCATCGCAACAACACGTGTTACCTCATGTTTGATCATGTTTTTTTGTTGTTCCAAATAATTGGACCGCATCGTCTCCGCACGGGCCTTAAACTCCCGGGACGAGGCATTGATGTGCAGAAACATCATGACCACCGCCAAAACAATGAGCGAGGCAACGGTGATCAGTTGAAATAACCTGATCAGCCCGATTCGTTTTACTGGTTTTTTCTGCATCGTCGTTTAAAACCTCAACAGCGTCCAACGCTTCACCCGACAAATCCAATATTTACAGGTCAAAGCGTCTTGTCAAAATACCATAAAACCAGCAACATTATATAGTGTTAATTTAAATTATTCTAAAATTCCTCCTTGACAGCGCAATCGGCTAATTGTTCAATTGACTCAAAATAAACTTTTCATGAACGTCATATTTTTTATGAACACAGTTCATGATAATAAAGGGGATCAATGATGGGCCGGAAAACATTGCTGAAAGATGAACAAATTATTCATGACTGCATAAAGGCTATTCGTTCCCTCCCGCAGGCAAAAATTGAATTTATGCTGCAGAAAAGCGGCGGGCCTTTTTCCGGAACGTTCCGCCTTTCGGGACCGTGGGGCGATCACCATTATTACATTAAAGTGGTTCCAAGGTTGACTCCGGAACTGGCGGAACTGGTCATCCACCAGATCAAAACATCTCCGGCCCCCAAAGGTGCCAGCCCGTTACTGACCAGTCACTATATTTCCCCTCAACTGGCCGCAAAATTAAAACAGCACAATATTGAATACGCCGACTGTGCCGGCAACCTGTTTTTAAACCGGACACCTCTCTACGTCGAAATTGGCGGTCAGAAGCATCCCAAAAAACCGGCCGGAGCCGATAGACTGTTCCGCCCCGCCGGCCTCAAGCTGATCTACCTGCTGCTGCGGAATCACCAGGCGGTCAACGCAACCTATCGGACTCTGGCGGATGACTGCGGTATCGCCCTTGGAGCGATTGGTGATTTATTCAACGAACTTGAAAAACGGGGGAATCTGATTATCGATGAGCAGGGAAAACGGACGCTGCATGCCGTTGAAGAATTACTCCAACGCTGGCAACTTGGCTACCTTGAAACACTGCGCCCCAAGTTACTGCTGCAGCGCTGCCAGCTCAGTCCCGGCTACAGCATCGGACAACTTCCCGAGCTATTGCAGCAGATGAGCGACGGGCAACAGATTCTCCTTGGCGGTGAGGCGGGAGCAGCCCTTCTCACCAGTGGTTTTGAGCCGACAGAGGCGGTTCTCTACCTCAAACCGGAGTTTCAGCTCAAAGCGATGCTGCAACTCCACCTCCTTCCTGATCCCCAGGGAGAAGTGACATTACTTCAACCGTTTGGAGAACAGTGCCACTGGAGCGGCTGGCAGCCGGACAGACTGACTCTGGCCGACCCACTCCTGACGTTTGCCGAACTTTCGGGCAGTCAAACGGATCTGGTTGCGGTTAAACTCTACCAGCAATATCTGGCTCCCCGGTTAGAAAGCTGACAAGGAAAAATGTTTATCGTCGTGCAGGTCGAATCTCTCCTTGTCCCATCGAGCTGAACCTGTTAAACAATTCGGGTGGGAAAAGTCTCACCGTTTTTTATCTGGATAACTGTTATGCCACTGGTTCCAAAAACCCTTAAACTTCTCGATCGAACCGGATTCCGTTTGATGATTCTCGCTGTCCTGGTTGGAATTGTTGCCGGCTGCGGCGCAATTTTCTTCTATTTTGCAACCAACAGTGTTGAGCATCTGACATTGGGACAGGTTGGTCACTTCCACCCCCCCCTGGAAGGGACAGACGAAACCTCATTCAGCTTTATCGACAGTCTGTCGGTTCACTCCCGCTGGTTCCTTTTCCTGTTTCCCGCGCTGGGCGGGATTTTCTCCGGCTGGCTGGTCTACACCTTTGCCCCCGAGGCTGAAGGCCATGGGACCGACGGTGCCATCGAAGCGTTCCACCGCAAGGGCGGTGTCATCCGTGGCCGTGTCCCGATTATTAAAACCGTCGCTTCGATTATCACCATCGGAACCGGCGGCTCAGCGGGTCGAGAGGGTCCCATTGCCCAGATTGGTGCCGGCTTCGGCTCCTTTATGGCAACCAAGCTGGGGCTATCGGTCAAAGACCGGCGGATTCTCCTCCTTGCCGGGATGGCTGGCGGTATCGGTGCGACATTCCGCTCACCCCTCGGTGGCGCACTCTTCGCCGTTGAAGTTCTCTACCGTGACCCCGAATTTGAACACGAGGGGCTGATCCCCTGCATCATTTCATCAATTATTGCCTATTCACTCTTCGGCTCTGTCACCGGTTGGAAGCCATTGCTTGATACGCCGCTGTTCCGTTTTGACCATCCATCAGAGCTGTTCCTCTACCTTGCCCTCGGAATTGTCTGCGCTCTGTGCGGCGTCCTCTATGTCAAATTTTTCTACGGGATGCGTGACGGTTTCCGTAAAATTCCGATCCCAAACTGGTTGAAACCGGCACTCGGTGGCTTACTCCTCGGCCTGCTGGCGATGTTCATCCCGCAGGTGCTTGGTTCAGGATACGGCTGGGTGCAGGCGGCCCTCTACGGAAAAATGGCCCTCTGGGTCATGCTGGTGATTGCGTTGGCAAAAATTGTCGCCACCAGCCTGACCATTTCTTCCGGCGGTTCGGGTGGTGTTTTTGCTCCCAGCCTGGTAATCGGTGCGATGCTCGGCGGTACCTTCGGGGCGACAGCTGAAATCCTCTTTCCGCTGGCGGTCCAGGATCCCCGTGCCTATGTTCTCGTCGGGATGGCGGGATTCTTTGCCGGAGTCGCCAACGCCCCGATTGCGACCCTGATCATGGTCAGCGAGCTGACCGGTAACTACAGCCTCCTCACACCACTGATGCTGGTCTGTGTTGTCGCCATGCTGGTAATGCGGAAGAATACCATCTACGAAAAACAGGTGGCCTGCCGCTTTGAATCTCCCGCTCATCTGGGTGACTTCGTGATCGACATTCTGGAAGGGGTCAAGGTTAAAACACTGGCCCACAAAGGGAAGAAACCGACCCTGATTCCCGAAGGGATGACCCTGCCGGCAATCCTCGATAAAATTGCTCCGGCCAAGACGACCTACTACCCGGTGGTCGACAGCGAGGGGCTGATGACCGGAATTTTCTCGATGACCGATATCCGCCGGATTCTTAACGAAGATATCCCGCCGACACTGGTCATCGCCGGGGATATCGCAACCCGCAGTGTCATTACCGTCACCCCCGAGGCAGAACTCACCGACGTCATGAAAAAACTTACGGCGCGCAACCTTGATGAAATCCCCGTTGTCGACACAGAGGAGCCCCGCAAGGTTCTCTACATGATGTCACGCCGGACGTTGCTGGCTCACTATGCCGAAACCATGGAAAAAACCAAACAGGACTATCAGGAATAGATCACGATGGCAGAAACACAACCGCTGAGCTTTATCGTCATTGGTGGCGGGATTGTCGGTCTGGCGACCGCCCGCCAGTTGCAACAGAACTTTCCCGGAACCAAAGTCACTCTCCTCGAAAAAGAGGGGGACCTGGCAACCCACCAAACCCGCCACAACAGCGGGATTATCCATGCGGGAGTCTACTACGCACCCGGAAGTTTGAAAGCACAGTTCTGCCGCGAGGGGAATCGCGACACCAAACAGTTCTGCCGCGACAACGATATTCCGTTCCGTGAAACGGGAAAACTGCTCGTCGCCACCGATGCGCAGGATGAAAAGCGGATGGAAGAGCTGTTGGAACGCTGTCGTATCAACGAAATCGAGACTGAAGTTCTCGATCAGCAGCAGCTGCGCGAGTTTGAACCCAACGTTGTTGGTGTTGCCGCGACCTGGGTTCCATCCTCGGGAATTGTCGATTTTGAAGTCATCTCCAACAAACTGGCGGAACAGGTTCGCACAGCCGGGGGAACAATCGAGACAAACTGCCGGGTGACAGGAATCGCTGAAAACAATGGCGTTGAAGTCAAAACAACCAAAGGGGTTTTCTCAGCCGATTTTGTCATCGGCTGTGCCGCACTCTATTCGGACCGGCTGGTCAAGATGCTTGGCAAAGAGCCGACCTTCAAAATCCTGCCGTTTCGCGGAGAATACTTCCAGCTCCCGGCCGAAAAAAGTCAAATTGTCTCTCACCCC
>CAZQFI010000238.1:0-5830 GCA_964592545.1 uncultured Geobacteraceae bacterium | reverse complement strand
GCGGCGACCCAGGAGGCAAACCTTGCCTTCCGTGTTTCCGGAACCCTGATGAAATTTCCGGTCGATATCGGTGATGTTGTCAAGAAGGGCGCTCTCCTTGCTCAGCTCGATCCGCGGGATTACCAGGTCGAGCTTGAAAATGCCCGTGCCCAGGTCCGTAAAGTACAGGCCGATTTAGCGTTGGCCAAAGCTGAATACCTGCGGGTAGAAAATATCTGGAAAAAAGATTCCGGTGCTGTCAGTCAGTCGATGCTTGATACCCGCCGCGGGAACATGACCAGTATCGAAGCCCAGCTGAATTCGGCTCAGGCTTCAGTCTTGAAGGCGCAGGACAAGTTGCGTTACAGCTCGCTGCGTGCCCCGTTTGAGGGTATTGTGGTTGAAAAGTTTGTAGAAAATTTCGAAGATGTTAACGCCAAACAGAAGATTGTCCGGCTTGTTGATACCACAAAAATTGAAATGACGGTTCAGATTCCCGAAACCATGATAAGTCAGGCTTATCTGGTTAAAAACGTTTATGTCGTTTTTGATGCAAACCCCGATGCCGAAATCAAAGCAAAGATTAAAGAGATTGGCAAAGAGGCATCTCTGACAACGCGGACCTACCCCGTCACTCTGACAATGGATCAGCCCGAGAAGTTTAAAATATTACCGGGGATGGCTGGTAAAGCCCGTGCTGATCATAAAGATTTTGAGAGTCCTGTTGATGAACAGGAGTCCGATTATATCGAAATTCCCCTTTCGGCAATCTTTGCAAACAAGGAGGATTCCTTTGTCTGGATCGTTGATTCAGCCGACAACACCGTTCATCAGCGTCAGGTCGAGGTGGGAAGCCTGACAGATAATGGCGTCCTGGTAAAAGGGGTTAAAAAGGGAGATATCATTGCTACCGCCGGGGTTAACACTTTGGTTGAAGGACAGAAGATCCGTATTATCAAGTAACCGCGTGCCGGAGGAAATAACGTGAACCTTGCTAAACTTGCTATAGAAAAAAAAGCCGTCACTTATTTTGTGACATTTCTCCTAGTCGCCGCGGGAATTGCCAGCTTTTTCACACTGGGGCAGCTGGAAGATCCCGCATTTAGTGTCAAGACGGCTGTTATTGTTACGACTTATCCCGGAGCTTCTGCTGAAGAGGTCGAAGAGGAAGTGACCGATCGGCTTGAAATTGCTCTGCAACAGCTGAAGCAGCTCGACTATCTCAAGTCGTTTTCGGCCCCCGGATATTCACAGATCTGGGTCAATATCAAGACCGAATACTGGGCTGATGCCCTACCGCAGGTCTGGGATGAAATGCGCGGCAAAATCCGCGATGCTGAGGGTTCTCTCCCTCCCGGCTGTAATCGTCCGATTGTCAACGACTCTTTCGGTGACGTTTACGGGTTGTTGCTTGCCCTGACCGGGGATGGATACACCTATGCCGAAATGGAAGAGGCGGTTAAAAGCCTGAGAAAGGATCTCAGCCTGGTTAAGGGTGTGTCCCGGGTTGAATTCTGGGGGGTGCAGAAACAGGTTATCTATCTCGAATCGACGGAGACTCAGCTATCCCAGCTCGGTCTGACCGATATGAGCATCATCCAGACGTTGCAGAAGCAAAATCTGGTGGTCGATGCCGGCAGTATCGATTTAAAAAATCAGCGAGTAAGAATCTCACCTACGGGGTCTTACAAGACTCCTGAAGATATTGCGAATACCGCAATTGTTCCCTCTCTTATTGACAGTATCCAGGCCATGAAAAAAGGGAAGCTTCCCGTTTCTGGCGATGAGCTGATGCGTGTCGAAGACATCGGAACCATTGTCCGCGGGTATCAGGATCCTCCCGGTCAAATCATGCGAATCAATGGCAAGCCTGCCATTGCAATCAGTATTACCAATGCTCCCGGTGTCAACGTTGTTGATGTCGGTAAAGCTGTCGATGCCAGACTGGTCGAGTTGGAAGAAGAGCTACCGGTCGGGCTGGAATTACACAAAATCCATTGGATGTCTGATGTCGTTGATGAGTCAATCAAAGGGTTTTTTGTCAGCCTGGTAGAAGCTGTCGCAATTGTTCTGGTGGTTCTGACCGTCGCCATGGGCTGGCGGGTTGGCGTGCTGATCGGGATCGACCTGATATTGACGATTCTCGGAACATTTATCGTCATGTCATTTATGGGTATCGATTTGCAACGGATGTCTCTCGGGGCGCTGGTTATTGCCCTGGGGATGATGGTTGATAACTCCATTGTTGTTGCCGACGGCTTTGTCATGCGACTACAGCAGGGGATGAGCCGTAAAGAGGCGGCGATAGACGCGGCCGGGGCGCCGGCGATGCCGCTTCTCGGGGCGACAATTGTTGCTGTTATGGCTTTTTATCCCATTGGCGGTTCTCCCGACAGTACGGGCGAGTATTGCCTGTCGCTCTTTACCGTTGTCGGGCTGTCTTTGATGATCAGTTGGGTCATCTCAATGACCCTGACACCGATCAAGTGTCTCGATATGCTTCCCAGTCCCAATCCGGATGATGCAGGGAAGGATGCCTACAGCGGAAAAATGTTTATTATTTTCCGTCGCCTGCTCGAAAAGGTTCTGCGTTTCCGTGGGACGTTTATGCTGGGGATGCTGGCACTGCTGGTTCTTTCTGTTGTCGGTTTCGGCTCCGTTGAACAGTTGTTCTTCCCCAGTTCTTCGATGACCAAATTCATGGTCGATTTTTACAACCCTCAGGGGACAAGAATTCAGGTCACCTCGGATTCGATGCAGATTCTTGAGAAGAAATTGCTGCAGGATGACCGCATCGAAACAGTTTCTGCATTTGTCGGCAGTGGTCCACCGCGATTTTATCTCCCGGTAGAGCCGGAGCGGAGTAACCCGGCTTACGGACAGTTGATCGTCAATGTCAAGGAACTTGGCGATATCGATGATATACTTGCGGAACTTGACGAATGGACCAAAGATGAATTTCCCAATTCGCTGGTCATGTTGCGTAAGTTTGCTGTCGGTCCGGCGAAGACGTGGAAGTTTGAAGGACGAATCAGTGGTCCGGCTTCGGCAGATACGGTCGTTCTCCGTGAACAGTCCAAGAAGATCATAGATATTCTCAAGAGTGAACCCCTTATCGGTGCAATTGAGACCGACTGGCGGCAGCAGGTACGCCGACTGGTTCCTGTTTATAATCAGGAACGGGCACGCTGGGCGGGGGTGACACGGGAAGATCTGGCCAATTCAACCAAACGCGCTTTTGATGGCAGGCCGATCGGAATGTTCCGCGAAGGCGACAATATGCTGCCGATTATATTGCGCCATCCTGCGGCAGATCGAGAGAGTATCGGCTCCTTTGATGTTCTGCAGATTCAACCCGGACTTTCCACGTCGACAGTCCCGATGGCACAGGTGATTGATGATGTTGCCGTTGAGTGGGAAGAGCCGATGATTTTCAGGCGTGACCGGCGCCGGACGATTACTGTCCAGGCAAACCCGGTTCTTGGCGTCACTCTGGCGACGGCTCTGGTCAATATCAAAGAAAAGATAGAAAATATCGACCTGCCACCCGGTTATTCTTTTGCCTGGGGTGGAGAGATAGAAGACCAGGGGAAGTCTCAGGCGGGTCTTATCCCGGGACTGGTTCCGGCATTTGCGGTTATCCTGTTTATTATCGTGGCGCTATTCAACGCCTTCCGGCCACCGATGGTTATTTTGTGTACGATACCGTTTGCTTTGATCGGGATCACGGGTGGACTCCTGTTATTTAATGCCCCGTTTGGATTTATGGCACTGCTTGGGGCGATGAGTCTTGCCGGGATGATGATAAAGAACGCAATTGTTCTCCTCGACGAGGTCAATATTAATCTGGCGGCAGGAAAGACGCCATACGACTCGGTTGTTTATGCGGCTCTTTCCCGCTTGCGGCCGGTTGTTCTTGCTGCAGCGACAACAGTTCTCGGGGTTATTCCGCTGCTGTCGGATGTCTTCTGGTTTGGTATGGCTGTCACAATTATGGCTGGTTTGACTGTCGGGACATTTTTGACAATGCTTGTTGTTCCGGCCCTTTATTGTATTTTCTTTAAAGTACCAGCCCCCGATTCGAAATAGCGGTACTGAATGGGAGACTGCAGCAGGTTGGAAAAAGAAAGCGAAATGATGGGGACCGTAAGGCAGTACCGTTTTATCTATCTGTTTGCTGCTTTATTGCTGACGACTTTTGTTGCGCCCGTTATTGGCGATTACAAGATTCTGAGAATTGTTTTTGACATCTTTTTGTCGATGATTTTCTTTTCCGGGTGTTTTGCAGTCAGCCGTTCCCGCTATGTTCCGTGGATCGCAATTGCGTTATCGGTTCCGATGCTGGCATCGATCTGGGTTGGTTATTTTGGTGGACGTATCCCCCGGTTGGACTTAATCGGGGATATTTTCGGTGTCCTTTATTTTGGCCTGATTGCCGTCGTCATTTTGGGGTTTATCTTTTCGACCAAACATGTTTCCAGTGATATTATTATTGCATCACTGGTTGTCTATCTGTTGTTTGGAATAATGTGGGGGTTCAGCTATCAGGTTCTTGAACTTCTTCAACCCGGATCCTTCAGAGCACCTGATGGTTTTTTTGATCAGGCCGGTTCGGGGTTCATGTATTACAGCTTCATCACTCTGACAACCATCGGTTATGGTGACGTAACACCGATTTCAGGCATTGCGCAATCTTTTTCACAGCTGGAAGGGATCGTTGGCCAGAGCTATATGGCGGTGCTGGTTGCCCGTCTGGTCGGCTTGCATGTCGCCGAGGGGACCAGGGAATAAAAAAAGGCAGTTTGCTATCAGCAAACTGCCTTTTTGTTTGAATAGATAATGCGGAGTTACTTGCTGTGACAGGTTGAGCAGGCTTCCATATCATCAGTCTGATCGTGACACTGACTGCACAGACCGTGACCGCTCGCCATATCGGTAATTTCAATCTTGGCAGGTTCCTCGCCTTCGTGACAGCTGGAACAATCGCCATCGAGTGCTTCCTGGTGCATATTGTGGTCAAAGTAGACGCTTCCTTTGGTGTCGCCCTCGTACTTGTAAACACCCTCTTCCAGCACCTCGACCTTGGTAATCGGAGCTTTTACGCCATTCTGCTGCGCCAGAAAAACAGGAATAAAAGAAAAGACGACAGCCAGAGCGATAAAAACTAGATTTTTCATCCGTTATCTCCATTATCTGAACTATTATACTTCATAAGTAAAATCCGCATACGTCTTCTACACCGATAGGGACAATATGTCAATTCTCATTTCCGCATGAGTTCGGTGAAAATTGAATTATTTCAGTTTCCAGCTGGTTCCCTCACGGCTATCGAGGAGGAGAATCCCCTTTTTATCGAGTTCAAGCCTGATTTCATCGCTGCGGGTAAAATCCTTATCGGCTCGCGCCTGGAGACGCTGCTGAATCAGTGCTTCGATCTCTTCTGCGGAGATATCAAGCTTTTTAAGACCTGTCCGTTTGACCCGTTCGAGCCACTCGGTTGGCTGGGAACGAAAAAGGCCCAGCACCTCCCCTAATCGCATAATGGTTCGGTGGAGATCCTGCACCTGTGCGACCAGCTCCGGCTTCTTTTTAAACTTTTTCGTTGTGACGAGGCGGTTCATTGTCCGGACACCGTCAAACAGATGGGCGATCGCCAGAGCCGTATTGAAATCGTCGTCCATCGCTTCACGGAACCTGGCTTCGAGGCTCTCCCCTTCAGTGCTGCTGCTGTCACTGTCGATGCCTGCCGTTGCGGTTTCTGCTAACTCCAGAGCTTCATAGAAGCGGCTCAGACCACTTTGTGCCTCGGTGAGGTTCTGATCGGAAAAGTCGATGGGGGAGCGATAGTGAG
>CAZQFI010000237.1:0-5860 GCA_964592545.1 uncultured Geobacteraceae bacterium | reverse complement strand
TCTGGGCCCACCGCAGTAAAAGCTTTTTCGACCTGGGTCACCCCGAATTTACCAATATGGTTCCCGGCGATCATTTTAAACAGTCCGAAAATGTGCTGCCGGCGCTGGTCACGATCTTTTTCCTGCGCCTTGATAGCCGTTTCTTCACGCTTCTGTCGCCCCTCCATCAGTGATTTACGGGTCCGCTGCCAGATTGGCCTCAGGTCGGCAGAAGCCATCAGATCGGCCAGGACAATTTCATCGGCACTGCGAATCTCAAGCAGATCAAATTTCACTCCCGGCAGAAGAGCCACAGAATCAGAAATATCGGCCGTTGTTTCCAGATCCATATTCCCTTCATGGAAGAAACCCAGCGCATAGCCCTGATCATAAAAAATCAGGGTTGTCCGCTCTGCGGTATAAACCCGCAAACAGGCCGTCAGCCCTTCATTCTTGATCCGGGTCAGTTGCTCACGAACATCAACCCGACTCAAATCCTCCCCCTTGAGCAAATAACGCCCGTGCAACAATGCGTGAACACTCAGGACGAGATCAACCGACAACCGGTAAATATTCAGTACCGCGTCTCCAAGGATAGAGACTTCAAATATTTTTGCGATAGCGTCGTAGGCAATCAGACGCTCAGCATTATCCCGACCGATAAAAATCGAACTGATAAGCTGCCCTTCATTGAAAAGGACAACCCCGGCTCCCTGTGAGGCATCAAAGCGCAGGTATCCGGTGAAGGTCCCATCGCGCAATTTTCGCATTGCTTCCGGGAGGTTAATCCTTGCTGGATTCACTTTTTTTCTGACCGGGTTGCCGCGTGGCAAAAAAATCATACTCTGCTCCACAATCAGGCATTAGCCTTCTGAATCTTGCAGTTCTTCCCATGTTGCATACAGTTCATCAAGGGTATCTTTCAACTTAACATGATCGCTGCTGACTTGTCGCCACAGTTCCTGATCCTGATACGTTTCGGGATCGGCCATCTGCTGTTCCAATGTTGCCAGTCGCTGTTCCAACGCTTCAATCTGTGCCTCAGTTTTCGTCAGCAACTTTTCGCGTTGCTGCTTACGCCGCTGTTGCTCCTTACGCTCGGCATGAGCCTGAATTCTCGCCTGCTTATCTTCAGTCGGGGCACCATTATCCACTTTTCCCGAAAGTTGCTCAACCCGGTTTTTACTGTGACTGAGGTCACCCTGTGCCTGTTTGGCGCGGAGAAAGTCTTCATAATTGCCGATGTACGACTCAACCTGCCCATTCCCCACTTCAAGAACCCGGGTTGCCAGGGCATCGACAAAATAGCGGTCGTGGGAAACAAAGATGATTGTCCCCTGATACTTTTTCAGCGCATCGAGAAGGATCTCCTTCGACTGCAGGTCGAGATGGTTGGTCGGCTCATCAAGCAACAACAGATTTGCCGGGCGCAGCAGCAGCTTGGCCAGTGCCAGCCGATTGCGCTCCCCTCCCGAAAGGACTCTGACCGGCTTTTCAATATCATCACCCGAAAAAAGAAAGGAGCCAAGGATATTCCGCAGCCGGGGAACCATGGCAACGGGAGCATCCGCCATAATTTCGCTATAGACATCGCGGGTCGGGTTCAGCTCATCGGCCTGATTCTGGGCAAAATACGCCTGAACCATATTGTGCCCCTCCTCCCGTTCACCGGCAACCGGAGCTTCAACCCCTGCAATTAGCCGCATCAGGGTCGACTTCCCCGCACCGTTCGGCCCAACCAGTGCAACCCGTTCACCCTGTTCCACCAGCAGGTCTATCTTTTCCAGAACCTTCAACGCGCCATAATGTTGAGACGCCCCCTTCAGGCTGATGGCAATTCGCCCCCCTTTTGGTGGCGGAGGAAAGGTGAACGCAATCTTCTTGCGCTGCGGTGGCAGAGAAATCCGCTCAATCTTTTCCAGCTGTTTAACCCGGCTTTGTACCTGTGATGCCTTGTTTGCCTGATAGCGAAACCGGCTGATAAATGCCTCGATGCGGGCAATTTCTTCATCCTGCTGCTGTTTTGCCGCTTTGAGTGCCGCGATCCGTTCATCACGGGTCTGAATATAGCGACTATAGTTTCCCGGGTAGGTGGAGAGCTGTCCATTCCAGATTTCTACAATCCGCGTCACCACTTTATCGAGAAAAAAGCGATCGTGAGACACCAGAACCAGGGCGTAGGGATATGCCAGCAGATAGTCTTCAAGCCAGTCGCGGGCAGGAAGATCGAGGTGATTGGTGGGTTCATCAAGGAGAAGGAGGTTGGGCTTCTGCAACAGCAGCTTTGCCAGGGCAATCCGCATCTGCCAACCGCCCGAAAATGTTTCACACGGCTTGTCAAAATCGTCCGAGGTAAAACCAAGACCGTGAAGAACCCGTCCCACCTCCGATTCCATCTGGTAGCCGCCCCGCTCCTCAAACAACTGCTGCAATTCGGCGTAGCGTTCCAGCTCTACCGAACCGGCACCGTCCGCGATTGTCTCCTCCAGCTGACGCAGTTCCGCCTCCATCTGTTGAAGATCAGCCAGGGCACTCTTGGTTTCAGTAAACAGCGTATTGCCACGATGGGTTAAGCCATCCTGCGGCAGGTAGCCGAAAGTTGTCCCTTTGGCAACCTGGAGGACACCCCCATCACTCTCGACCATCCCGGCCAACAGTTTAAGCAGTGTCGATTTGCCGGCACCGTTTTCACCACACAGACCGATCCGGTCAGTCGGTCGGATATGCCAGTCTATTGCAGCAAAAATACGGCGATCGGCGAAATATTTATCAATTTTTTTAAGTTGCAGCATGGTACGGATAACTCAATCAGGAAGACTTACCAGACAAATATCGGTTTTTTTGCGTGCCACGTTATAGCACAACCACTTTACAACAGAAAGGACTGAAAAAGGGGCTCCACCATAGCAGAGCCCCTTCTCAACAGGACAAATTCAGTTTTTTCATTTCGCCGGATTACCAGTTTGTCGCGTAACGAATCATATACTCTTCAACCAATTCCGCAATCCTTTCAGCATCCATGTGGGCGTTGTTAATAACCAGATGATAAAGGAGCGGATCGGCAATGAGTCCATCAGCAAACCTGCGGATAAAATCATCACGCTGCTGCTGATGCAGTTCGATATACGCAATCGCCTCCTCTTCGCTCAGGCTGTGAACCTGCATAATCTTTTTAATGCGAAACTCCGCAGGGGCCACCAGCCGGAGATTGATACAATTCGGCAGATCCTGAACGGCAAAAACCGCCCCGCGCCCGACAAGTACGCAGTGCCCACGCCGGGCAAAGTCACGGATCACAGACCGCATATGGGAGAAAACTTCGGTCTCCTCCGCCCGGCTGTTATCGAGGAACATCGAAAAGATTGCTTTCAGGGATGCCGGCGTGTCCTGAGATTTTTCAATCTGCTCAACGCTGTAGCCGGAAAGTTTTGAAACCTCTTCCAGAATCTCCCGACCGATCACCACCCAGGGTTCTCCGGAAACCCGGGAGTTCAGCCGCGCAACAAGGGATTCAGCAACCGCAACCGCCTGACAGCCAAATTCTCGCGAAAGAGTAAAACACGGGGCCGGACGTTCCAGGTCAACAATGGTTTGCATCCTGTGCCACGCGTTGAGCTTTGCTTCCTGCTGAGGGGTCCACACAGATCGAATAACCATAATGCAGTCTCCTTTCTGTCAGAATTCAAGTTGTCTCATGGTTTAATTATAGCTGAAAATCACCACGGTCGCAGAATCTGACGTAAAATAATCGGCCCGTTGTCCCGGTTTAAATTTAGCGATATCAACAACAGACAGAATCTGTTATAGTTACTGCTCATTAACTGTCTACTGTGTCTCCGCTGCTTGGGCGTTGAGACTGGCAAACAATAGCAATACAAAATTTCAAGGTGGTCAATTCAAGGGGGAATTGGCTGCCGCATTACCTCCATTTAGCCCCGTTTTTTCTTTTACTGACCCCGCAGCGGCGGAGAGGTCTCCAAAGAAAACCGGGATGTGCCACGCGAAATCACGTGGACAGAAAGGTTTACAACATGAGTAAGAAGATGCTGATCAATGCATCGCATCCGGAAGAAAACCGGGTTGCGATCGTTGTTGACGGAATTCTCAGCGAACTCGATATCGAGATTGCCGGGCAGGAACAAAGTAAGGGAAATATCTATAAAGCGGTTGTCGTCCGGGTCGAAACCGGACTGCAAGCCGCTTTTGTCGATTATGGTGCCGAAAAACTCGGCTTCCTCCAGATCGGGGAGATCCACCCCAAACTTTATCCGGAACACCATGACGATTCCAAACGTCGCCCCCGGATAGCTGAAATTTTACAGCGCGGACAGGAAATTCTCGTTCAGATTGTCAAGGAAGAGCGTGGCAACAAGGGGGCGGCATTAACAACCTACCTCTCAATCCCCGGTCGCTACATGGTTCTCATGCCTGACAGCACCACCAAGGGGGTTTCACGCAAAATCAGCGTCGATTCGGAACGGCGCAAGCTGAAAAAAACCATGGCGGAGCTCGATCTGCCTGAACGGATGGGCTACATCGTCCGGACGGCAGGAATCGGCAAGGACAAAGACGAACTGAAGCGTGACTTCGATTATCTGGTTCGTCTGTTTGAGGGAATTGTCGCCCGCAAAGACCAGATCAAGGCGCCGGCACAGCTCTATCAGGAATCGAATCTGGCGATCCGTTCCATCCGTGACTATTTCAATACCGAAATGGATGAAGTCCTTGTTGATGATACGAAAGTCTTTCAGGACACCAAAGACTTCTTTTCACTGGTGATGCCGGAGCTGAAGCATCTGGTCAAACGGCACCGTGAACGGCGACCGATTTTCTCCCGCTACCAGATTGAAGAGCAGATCGAAGGGCTCTCAAAAAATCAGTCTCCCCTGCCATCCGGTGGCTCAATTGTTATCGATCAGACCGAAGCGCTCGTCGCAATCGATGTCAACTCGGGAAAAATGTCGGGCGAGAGCGGCATCGAGGCAACAGCCTTCAAAACCAACATGGAGGCTGCCGCCGAAGTTGGACGTCAGTTGCGTCTGCGTGACCTTGGCGGGCTGGTTGTCATCGACTTCATCGATATGCGTGATCGAAAAAATATCCGCGAGGTCGAGCATGAACTGCGTAAAGCACTCAAGGATGACAAGGCCAAGGTTTCTGTCGGCAGAATCAGTCAATTTGGGCTGATGGAGATGAGCCGGCAACGCCTAAAACCGGTCTTAAGTGTCGGTGCCTACCTCGAATGCCCCCACTGCAAAGGGATCGGTAGAATCAAGAGTGTCGAAGCACAGGCGATTGCCTTTCTCCGTCAGGCACATACCGCTGCGGCAAAAGGGCAGATCGGCCATATTGAGGCGAGTGTCCCCCTTGACGTTGCCAACCACCTGCTCAACCAGAAACGCAAGACAATTACCGAGCTTGAACGGCAATTAAATTTGAAAATTTCTTTGATTGGTCGGTGTGACCTGCTTCCGGGAGATATGCAGATTGAGCTCCACAAACGGGAGAAAGAACAGGACAACAGTCGGGAGATTCTGCCGGTATCGCACGATAATCAGATCGAAATGGCACTGGCCGCCGCACAGCAGGGGGATCAGGAAGATACCGAGGTTGCAGAGGAGTCAGCAGAAGCCGTGACCCAGGAAACCGGCGAAGTCACTGCGGAGAAAAGCAAAAAGCGGCGTCGGAGACGGCGCAAGAAACCGGCCGTAACCGCAGAAGAGCAACCAGACCAGCAAGGACAGGAAACGCCGGAGATCGACGATTCGGCTCAGGCAGATTCTCAGCAGCCGGCAGGGGAAGAACAGTCGCCGCAAGCTCCGGAACCCGAGGTGGCTGAAAAACCAACCGAAGAGACAACGGCGACCGCAGAAGAAAAACC
>CAZQFI010000236.1:0-5276 GCA_964592545.1 uncultured Geobacteraceae bacterium | reverse complement strand
CGGGATTGGACCTTTTGATTCGGAGACCGGTAAGGTCAAGGGAGGAAAGCCCGGTGCGGCACCGTCCTACACCACCGTTTTCGGCGATACTCTGGTTAAGCTTGCAACGGATGATCAGAAGATTGTTGCGATTACAGCGGCGATGGCAGAGGGAACCGGCCTGATAAAGTTCTCTGAAGCTTTCCCGGAACGTTTTTTTGATGTCGGAATTGCCGAGCAACATGCGGTCACTTTTGCCGCAGGATTGGCGTGCCGCGGATTAAAACCAATCGTAACGATCTACTCAACCTTTATGCAGCGAGCCTATGATCAGGTCCTGCACGATGTCTGCCTGCAAAATTTGCCGGTGACATTTGCCCTTGACCGCGGTGGACTGGTCGGAGCCGATGGCCCGACTCACCACGGTGTCTTTGATCTCTCGTTCCTGCGTCATATTCCCAATCTGGTGTTCGCGGTGCCGCGTAACGAGGTTGAGTTGCAGCGCCTGATGAAAACAGCATGTGATCATGATGGGCCTTTCGCTTACCGTTATCCCCGTGGCAGCGGCACCGGTCTGCAGCTGGCAGAAAACATTGAATCTGTCGCTATCGGGAGTGGGGAACTGTTGCGAGAGGGCTCTGACGGTCTGATTATTGCTATCGGTGTCCTGGTAAATGAAGCGCTGCTGGCGGCAGAACAACTTGAGCAGGAAGGAATTCATGTTGCTGTTGTCGATGCCCGGTTTATCAAGCCGCTTGACCGGGATCTGATTATTTCTCAGGCAGAACAGGTTCCATTTGTGATCACTGCGGAAGAAAATTCACTGCAGGGCGGTTTTGGGTCATCGGTTCTCGAAATGTTGAGTGATGTCGGCATGACAATACCGGTCACCCGGGTCGGTATCCCCGATAAATTTGTCGGGCAGGGGACCCAGCCTGAGTTGCGCAGTCGACTTGATCTTGATGCTGCCGGACTGGTTAAGCGGGTCAAGGAAGCTGTCAGTCACCATAAACTTAAATCGACTGCAAGTTGACGGGGGAAGATATGCAGAAACTGAGGGTTTGCATCGGTTCGAATGACGGAGAGACCATTGCGTCAACCCATATGGGGGATACCGACTTTTTTGTCATTTATGACATTTTTGTATCGGGGGAGCATTCCCTTGTTGAACGTAGAGAAAACCGGGTGAAGACGCTGGATCACGCGAAATCTGACAAAATGAAAGCTGTTTTGGAACTGATCTCGGACGTCCATATCCTTGTGGCTCAGCAGCGTAGCCCCAATTTTGTCAGAATTGCCAGACAAACAAAATATCAACCTGTTATTGTTTCTGCGACAGACATTCAGACTGTACTTTCACGACTTCTGGCCGAATTCAATTCCCTTTCTGACCTTGCAGCCCGACGTTTGCAGGGTGAGTATTCTGAGGCAATCCCGGAATTGGGCATCAGAGCTATTAATTTGGAGTAAAACTATGGCACGCAAAGTTTTTATTGCTGCAACGGGGATGAACAGCGGCAAGACGACAACCAGCCTTTCGCTGATTCATATGGCAAAAAAGAAATATGAACGGGTTGCATTCATAAAACCCATTGGTCCCAAACCGATTGAATATCAGGGGATTGTTGCCGATAAGGATGCCGTCGTTATCGCCCGCCATTTTGATATGCTCAACGACTTACCATTGATGTCACCATTCGTATTACAGCAGGGAGATACGCGGAGAATCCTGGATGGCACATTGAAGCGTGAAGAGATTGCACAAAAAATGTTTTCAGCAATCGCTGAGCTGGATGCAAAAAGTGATTTTTTGATTATCGAGGGTGCCGGACACACCGGGGTGGGAACCCTGATGGGGTGTAATAATGCCAGAATTGCTCGTGAAACAGCGGCTGCGGTTTTGATGGTGACCGGTGGTGGACTGGGCAATGTTGTCGACTCAGCACAGATCAATCTGGCTTTGTTTCAAAAAGAGCGGGCCAATGTGAAGGCCATTCTGGTGAATAAGATTATTCCCGAAAAACGTGAGCAGACCCTGAATTATCTCGACCTTGCTTTTGCGGATGAAGAGATTCAGGTTATTGGAGGGTTCAATTATCACCCGATTCTGGCTAATCCGACGCTGCGTCGAATCGCCGGAGTCCTTGACATTGAACTGCATGCATCCGAAGAGGAGGCACAGCGAATCGTTCACAACGTCCAGGTTGGTGCGGCATCGGCTCAGCGGGTTGTTGAGTTGTTGAAAGAATCGACTCTGGTTATCGTGAACAGCAGTCGGGATGAATTGCTGGTGACACTGTCAAATCTGTATCAGCTTGATGAATTTCGCACTAAAATTGCCGGAATTATTATTCCCGGCGTCGGTCCGGTCAGTGACATTACCCAGACAATTATCGACAGCAGCAAGATCCCGTATATGCGGGCCGGACGAACATCATCGACCGTTTTTGAAGTGATTCGCGATGATGTCTCAAAATTAACCGCTGAGGATACTCATAAAATCAATCTGATTACCGATCTTGCTGAAAAACGTTTTAATTTTGATGCAATAGACGCTTTGCTCGATTGATCCGCAGTTTTTTCGAATGGAGAAGTTATGTTGATCCGGGTCCGCTTTAAAGATGGTCGTATCGATCTTGTTCCGTCACAAAAACTGGATGAACTTATTGTGATGAGCGAGATAGAACAGTTCGAACGTTCGGCGGGGTGGGTTACGCTCGGTAAAGACCCGATCAGAAGCACGCTGCGGGGGCATTACGCCGGCACTGAACGCAGACGCAAGGGATAGAGCCCCTTTCCCCTTTTTCTGGAGCATCTTCGAGCTTTGGCTATAGATGATAGGAGAAGCCGCTGTATACTCCAAAATCGGGCTCCAGCCCATGACCTAGCCCGGGGAGGTCTTCGCTGCAGTTGAAGTAGAAATCGATAGAATTGCCATTTTCAAGGACCGTTCTGTAGTTTATCCCGAAAAGAATGATCCAGCTTGCTTCCGCTGAATCGGAATTTTCTGAGTAGGTTATTCGCTCAGACGACCAGCGCGTTCCCAACTGGGCATACCAGTTTTCCCTGACTCCAAAATCCCAGATTGAACCGACAAAGCAATCGACAACGACATCTTCGACATCGAGGTTATCGGCGTCAAAGTCATCTTGATCAAGATCCTGATAGATAACCCCACCAGATCCTATGAGATAAATTTGCTCGAACACCTCTTTGGACAGTCCCGCTGAAAGGGCCAGCCCGAAGGTGTCAAAGCTCTTGCTGCTCAGCGGGATACGGGTGGAGAGTTTCAGTGTCAGGTTTGGTCGGTATGTGCCTAATCCAGCATCACTCAAAAGCTGATATTTCCCCGATAGTTGGAGGGTGCTGATAAAAATATCACCGCTGTCGGCAATAACCTCAGTGTCGTTGTTTCCAACTTTGCCATAGTACTGCCCCTTGGGTGGAACCTCACCAAAGCCGTCGGAAGGGAACGCATCGTGAAATTCCCTGACCAGTTGGGACAGCAGGGTTTTCTTTTTGTCCTGATGAACCCTTACGATAGCGCCAAGTTCGATGTCCTGTGAGAAGATGGAGACATCTTTTGTCGCGACAAAAGAAAATATATTGTAATTGACAGTGAGCTCATCATCACCATCATTCTCTTTAAAATAGACGTTGTAATCAGCAGCTGTACCGAGTTCAAAACCGAAAGACCATCCTTTGACAACAACATCATCGTGAACATCCAACGGCTGAAGATATAAGCGTCCCGCCAGTGCGTTCGGGTTGTAGAGAACCGGAAACCTCAAACCGACAGGCTCTTCTGCCAGACTGAAAGTTGGGAGCAAAAGGAGGAGCAATAGCAGGTACAAGCAGGTTTTTCTCATAAATTTATTCCTCGTTGTTGATTACCAACGTACCGTAAAAGTCAGTTCGTAACGTTCTTCTGTCCCGGTGACCTGCCCCTGATTATCGACAAGATCGTGATATTCAATCGATGGAGAAAGCTTCATCTCGGCATCGTCCGAAAAGAATCCTTTTGACCATTTTTTCAGAGGGAGGATGATATGTCCGAAGGGATCGATAAGAAAAAGGGAAACAGCTCCGGCGATTCGGCTGTTAAGGACCTTACTGTCGTTTTGTTTTATTTTATATTCAAGGGGTAAAAGGAGTTCGGCAAGGCCCCATCCCAGTAATGGGGTGACGATCATATCCTGGATTGAAACGGGTTCTGCCCAAGCTTCCAGGAGGATTTCGTAGATAGAGGACATGGCAAAAGAGTAGCATAGCGATTCCATGCGGGAATAACCGTAATGGCGTGCATGGATGAAATAAGCAGAGCCAAAATAGGGATGACCGATGTAGTTGATCCACGCTTCGTCGTCATCCCATTCCCACGATGTGACATTCTCTGACCAATTGTCCCATAGGTGATCCCAACTCAGATCGTCTCTATCCCATTTGGAGACGTCTTCCGGCAACATATAGATGATTCCGATCAGAGCAACACCGGGAACGGCAAAATAGAGGGTATCTTCTCCAAGCACCGAATAGCGACCGAGGAAACCGCCCTGGTCCGGTGGTTCCAGTTCATCGTAATACTGATTCAGGCTGAACTCATCATTTTCACCGGCTAGATCAATTGAGAGAGAACCGGTCGTTAGCGCGGGGATATCATCATCTGCTGAGTAGACCGGGGAGGACACGCATAGGGTGACGACAGAATATAGAATGAGAAGGATACAGCATCTTCTCACAAAGAATGCGGACATGGGATCGACCTCACAAAATTTAATACAGATTTACAAGGTAAAATAGATTGGCTGTTGTAGACCGCATTAATTACCCGTACCTGAAAATTTGAAAATATCAGTGCGGACACTACCAAGAAGTTGTCATAACGGTCAAGAATCTAGATCATTTAACGTGGCTATAGAGGTTTTTTGTTGAATTTTTTACATGGCCAGCGTATTTTCTGCGAAGCAAATCTGGCTTACTCATTCATTTATTGTCTGTTTCATCTTAAATTCAGTGCGTTATGCTATCATGTACCATTCATTAATTATCGACAGGAGACAATTATGGGTTTAGAAGATGGCGTCTGTTATACCTACGAAGCTGCCCTTGAAAAAGCAATTGAGATGGAAGAAGAGGGCTTTCGCAATTATCTGCATGCGATTGATGTTGTAGAAGATCGTCAGGCAAAGGCAATTCTGCGTGAGGCCGCGATTGAAGAGCTTAACCATAAACAGCGCCTTGAGATGGCGTTACTCGATGGGCATGATCAGAGAGCGGCTGAGTTACACAAAGAGATC
>CAZQFI010000235.1:0-2002 GCA_964592545.1 uncultured Geobacteraceae bacterium | reverse complement strand
CGGCCGTTATCAAACAGCGCATCGACCGCTTCCTGCAACATCCGTTTTTCGTTACGGATAATCACTTCAGGAGCACGCAGTTCCATCAACCGTTTCAGCCGGTTGTTGCGGTTGATCACCCGACGATACAGGTCGTTCAGATCGGAGGTTGCAAAACGGCCACCATCGAGGGGGACCAGCGGACGCAGTTCCGGCGGAAGGACCGGAACAGTTTCGAGGATCATCCACTCGGGCTGATTCCCACTCTGACGGAAGGAATTGATCACCTTCAGTCGTTTGGACACCTTCTTCCGCTTGGCTTCACTGGTCGCCTCTTTCATCTCGATCCGCAGCTGATCACCAACCTCAACCAGATCGATTTCCGAGAGCAGTTCACGCACCGCTTCAGCGCCCATACCGGCGACAAACTGTCCGGCAAATTCATCCATCGCCTCGCTGTATTTATCTTCAGGAAGCAATTGTCCCTTCACCAGCGACGTATCGCCCGGATCAAGAACAACGTAGGCCTCAAAATAGAGAACCTTTTCAAGATCCTTCAGCGTCATATCAAGCAGCGCACCGATTCGGGAAGGCAACGACTTGAGGAACCAGATATGGGCAACCGGACACGCCAGATCAATATGACCCAGCCGCTCACGCCGCACCTTGCTGGGAATGACCTCAACGCCACACTTTTCACAAACGATCCCGCGGTGCTTCATCCGCTTGTACTTACCGCAGTTACATTCGTAATCTTTGGTTGGACCAAAGATTTTGGCGCAGAACAGACCATCCCGCTCCGGCTTAAAAGTCCGATAGTTGATTGTTTCCGGTTTTTTTACTTCTCCAAATGACCGCTCCCGGATTTTTTCGGGCGATGCCAGCGACAACTGGATTGAGTTAAAACTCAACGGATCTTTCGGACGCTCAAAGAGACTAAAAATATCTTCCAAAACGCATTCTCCTTACAGGATGAGTGCTTTAATTTAATACACTTGCCAATTTAACGCTTTAATAATCGAAAAGGATTAATCCTCTTCGAGCAGATCAACATCCAGACACAGAGCCTGAAGCTCCTTGATCAACACGTTAAATGACTCCGGCAGCCCCGCTTCAAGGGTATGTTTCCCCTTGACGATGGCTTCGTACATCCGGGTTCGACCGGCGACATCATCAGACTTGACGGTGAGGAACTCCTGCAACGCATGAGCGGCACCGTATGCCTCCATCGCCCAGACTTCCATCTCTCCGAGTCTCTGTCCACCGAACTGCGCCTTACCGCCCAGCGGCTGCTGAGTGACCAGACTGTAGGGTCCAATCGACCGGGCGTGAATCTTGTCATCAACCAGGTGATGGAGTTTCAGGATATACATGATACCGACAGTGACTTTTTCCTTGAAAGCCTCTCCGGTCTGTCCATCATAAAGGGTCATCTGGCCACTACTGTCAAATCCGGCCCGTTCCACCTCTTCCTTGATCGAGCTTTCGCTGACCCCCTCAAAGACAGGCGAAGCCATCGGAACCCCCTGGAACAACCGTCGCGCCAGAACCTTGAGATCATCTTCGTTCAGACCATCAATAAAACCCTCAAGCTCGGGGTCGTTGTAGGCCGTCTTGATCTGCTGCTTGAGAGCTTTTTCACTGTACTGCTCCTCAAGAACCTTCCTGATCTGGTTGCCCAGCCCGCGTGCAGCCAGGCCGAGGTGGATCTCGAGAATCTGCCCGACGTTCATCCGTGACGGAACACCCAACGGGTTGAGAACGATCTCAACCGGGGTGCCATCTTCCATGTAGGGCATATCTTCCTGTGGCAATATCCGCGACAGCACACCTTTGTTACCGTGACGACCAGCCATCTTGTCGCCAACCTGCAGCTTGCGTTTGATCGCGATATAAACCTTGACCATCTTGATAACGCCCGGTGGGAGGTCATCGCCACGCTTGCACTTATCAATTTTGTCATCAAAGACCGCGGCAATAAGTTGCTCACGCTCGGTCAAACGGTCTAACAGATTATTAATTC
>CAZQFI010000234.1:0-1952 GCA_964592545.1 uncultured Geobacteraceae bacterium | reverse complement strand
CTCTTCATCTGTTTCGTAAATATCTACAGCCGGAGCCATCCTGATCATCGATTTTACATCTCCGGCATGTTCTATCGATCCATTGCCTTTGGATGTCATTTGTTTATCACTCATCGCTCTTCTCCTTGTATATTCAATCTTTTCTTTTTGTTTTTTGGTCTTAAGCAACCTTGACAGCAATCTTTTTCGGTAAGACCGATGCCGCCTTCGGCAGAACAATCTTCAGCACGCCGTTCGCATACTCGGCCTCGATCTTTTCCGTATCAAGGCTGGTCGGCAGCTCAATTTTCTGCTCAAAGTCACCGCTGCGCCGCTCCTGACGATACCAGCGGGCACCTTCCGGCACATCTGGTTTGGCAAAAGCACCGGAAACTGTCAACTGGCGGCCAATAACATTGATATCGAGTTTTTCCGGATCAAGGCCCGGTAAAACAGCAACAACGCCATAATGGTCACCGTTATCGTGGACTCGGAAACCGACATTCTGTCGTGCGACGTCATAACCGGAACGCGCCCCGAAACCCCGAAAAATCTGATCCATTTCACGCTGCAAATTTTCCATCTCGTTTAATATCTGTAATCCAAACATCGCCATTCTCCTTTTATGTTGGTGTCTATGTCTTGTTCAACTGCCCCGACATAATACAAAGGGGATGCCAACATGAAGAAATATTTTCCTCTTGTTTTTCAATAGGTTACAAATTAAGCAGCAGGACAGAAGGGAAATGCGACGTTGCAGGTGTTACAGAAGAGCCGGTTTATGCGACAGTTGCGACGTCGCATGGAGACATGTGTTAACGGAGAGGCACCAAGATGGAAAGAAACGCAGAGAAAATCAAAATTTTTCTGGGAATTGAAATCTTAAGAGGAAACCTTGCTTAACCTTGATTTCTCTCCACCTCTGTTTTCTCTCCGTTGCATGCGTCTCAGGAAAGATCATCACGCTGGAGATTGAGGCGTTGCAGATGGCGATACAGGGTCGCCCGATGGACACCAAGCTGGCGAGCAGCGGCTGATATATTGCCTCCGGCCTGTCGGTACGCTTCCCGGATCGTCTCTTCAGACAGTTCAGGTTTCCCCGGTTGCTGCTGAACAGTTGAAGGCTGGGGAGCGGTGTGATGATTGACCGGGGAATAAGGGATCGCCACCGGAAGCTGCTTTGAAGTTTCGTGTATCGACGCACCGACCGCAAACTGCTGCCGCTCCCGAATCCATTCGGCAAATGCCCGCGCTCCGATTGCTTCGGTCTCCGCCTCGACAACCACCCGTTCGATAACATTTCTCAACTCGCGCACATTCCCCGGCCACAAGTACGATTGCAGCAACCGGATTGCTTCACTGGTCAGGCGCTTCACCCCTTTGTTGTAACGGGCGTTAAACTGCTGTAAAAACAAATCGGCCAGCAGCGGAATATCTTCAGGACGTTCGCGCAATGGCGGCAGATGAATCCGCAATACGGCAAGGCGGTGATACAAATCGGCACGGAATTTCTTCTCGGCAACCGCCTGCTCCAGAGGAACATTGGTTGCTCCGACAAACCGGACATCGACCTGCCGGCTTTTCTCACCCCCGACCCGCTGCACCCGGCCATCCTCCAGAACACGCAACAACTTGGTCTGGGTATGCAACGGCATATCACCAATTTCGTCAAGAAACAGTGTGCCGCCATCGGCTCGTTCAAAATAACCCCGGTGCTCACGGACCGCACCGGTAAAGGCACCCCGTTCATGACCAAACAACTCGCTCTCAAACATGCTCTCGGGGATGCTGGGGCAGTTCACTTTGATCAGCGGCTGTTTCGAACGCAGGCTTGTCTCGTGAATGCTGCGGGCCACGAGTTCCTTCCCTACTCCCGTCTCACCCGTGACCAACACGATGGCGTCTGTCGGCGCGACTCGGGCGATTTCGGCGCGAAGCGCCGTCATGACCTGCGTTGTTCCGATCATGGCACC
>CAZQFI010000233.1:0-1568 GCA_964592545.1 uncultured Geobacteraceae bacterium | reverse complement strand
AATCCCACGCCCACGACCCGCCTTGGCTTTTTTGGTGAAAGAACGGACAATTTTCCCCCGTAAAGGCCACTGAAGTCTCTTGACAGAGGTTGCATGCGGCTTGACCTTCCGGGTCGGTTTAGCCTTGGTCGTTGATGCTTTTGTTGTCTTAACTTTTGCCCGCGGCCGGGGTGCGACCCTTTTCTTCTTTTTTACCGCGACCGGTGAAGCGGTTGGTTTGGGAGAATTAACAACCGGGACACGCAATACCCGATCGGCACCCGGGATAAAAATCTGCGAACCAACCGATATTTGTGTTGGGTCGGAGATGCCATTCGCCCGCGCCAGATACCCCTCATCGACCTGATATGTTTTACTGATCCGGTACAGTGTCTGCCCCGGCTTAACGGTATGATAAACGCCATTGACACAGGAGCAGAGAAAAAAGCAGAGGGATCCCAACAATAGAATCCTGAGCGGCGAAATTTTCGTCACGTATGTTGCTGCCCTCAGCAAAATAGTTGAAGAAAATTTATCCATTTTCAGCCACCCGATTCAATCTGCCACCCCTGTTGACCAATCAGCGGGACAAAACGGCATCCCATAAGATGCTCGCGTTCTATCTGGCCATCTTCATGACGCGTCATCCGGATTAATGTCTGCTCCGCCTGGTCACCCACCGGCATGACCAGCCGTCCACCATAATCGAGTTGCTCCAGATATTCTGGGGGAACGTCCGGAGAACCGGCAGCAACAAGAATTCCATCAAAGGGAGCCTGATCTTTCCAGCCGATCGTCCCATCGCCGATCTTGATGTTGATATTACTCATTTGCAGTCGATCAAGAACTCTCCTCGCCTGAGCAGCAAGGACACCGATCCTTTCAACCGAATAGACCCGCTTGACCAGACACGAAAGAATTGCCGTCTGATAACCGGAACCGGTTCCAATTTCAAGAATGCGTTCATTTCCCTGCAATTCGAGGGCTGCCGTCATTGAAGCTACCATAAACGGTTGTGAAATCGTCTGTTTTTCACCGATCGGGAGAGACGCATCGGTGTATGCGTGGCTTTGCAGACCAGCTTCCACAAACAGATGTCGGGGAACTGTCAACAGGGCATCGAGAAGCCTTTGATCGGTAATCCCGCGTGCGACGATCTGCTGTTCAACCATTCTGCGCCGGGCAACTGAATAATCCATCAATGTTTAACGGTAACGCAGTCAAAAGACCAACGTTCCATCTCCTTCAAGGTTTTGTCATCGGTCATATTGGCGTGAAGAGGTGTAATCGAAATCAGTCCCTCACTGACAGCGTTGCAGTCACTGCCGGGGATATCTTCAAAACCAACCTCTGAGCCACCGATCCAGTAATACTGCCGTCCACGGGGATCGGTCTTGGTGACGACACTGTCACCATAGCGACGCTTTCCCTGACGCGTCAAGCGTGCGCCACGACACTCCCCAGAAGGAATATTCACATTGAGAAAGGTTTCTTCAGGCAACCCGGTTTCCGCAACCTGAACAGCCAGGTTCCGTGAAAAGGTCGCCGCGACCAACAGCTCATCATCGCGGAAGCTATGGGTATCGAGT
>CAZQFI010000232.1:0-2854 GCA_964592545.1 uncultured Geobacteraceae bacterium | reverse complement strand
ATTTTTGAGGGTATGTCGTTTCGTTTGAAGTTGTTGCAACTATATGAAATTGAAGGAAATATTGACAATAATGGATAAATATGGACAGCTCTGGACAAAGAAAAAGCCCCTGACGAATCAGGGGCTAAATCTTCAATTGGTACCGAAGGCCGGAATCGAACCGGCACGCCCGGAGGGCATCGGTTTTTGAGACCGACGTGTCTACCAATTCCACCACTTCGGCGTGAGCTTGACGATTATATTGTTCCGCACCTGTTTGTCAACCCTCTATCCGTATTCTGAGTGTTTTTAGTAACGATTTCCAGTGATCACCGCGACTGATGGCCTTCCCGTTGATGCTGGCAATAGGGAGGATATCGATCAGTGAGTTCGTCAGAAAAACTTCATCGGCCTGATGTAACTCGGCAACGGGGAGGTTGCGTTCAACGACCAGAATCCCCAGTTCCGCGGCGCTTCTGATGATCTGCTGCCGCATAATTCCATCCAGAATCAGGTTTCCCGGCGGTGGGGTGACCAGACGTTTGTCGATGATTGCGAAAACGTTTGTGGTACTTCCCTCCAGAATATTTTGCTGTGGATCGACAAATAATGCCTCCCCGGCATTCGACTGGCGGGCGTGGTTGGCAGCGTAGAGGCAGTCAGCGTAATTGCCCCGTTTCATTTGTGGAAAGTGACTGACCGGATTAACGCGCTGATTCGGAGCGATGACACAGGTTGCTCCGATCTGACGTTCTTCATCGGTCAGTTCGGTGTATTCCCTTGCCGTGATGAGAAAACGACTTTGTGCCGTTGCCGGCCACGCCAGACCGGAAAAATCCCCCCGACTCAGAGTCAGCCGTATCCGACTGGCTGGAGTTTTGAGACTTGCTGCCAGGTGTTGAAAGGATGTTTCAATGGAGTCGCGATCACAGGGGAATCCGAGGTGTCGAGCTGCCTCTTCGAGGCGGTCGAGGTGAGGTGACTTCAGCAGGATCTTCTGTTTTTTGGCTTTGAGGGTTTCAAACAGGGTGTCACCGAACAGAAAACCGCCGTCCCTGATGGGGAGTGCTGCGTCTTCGTGGGGAATAAACGTTCCGTTCAGGCAGACAATCAATGACTTATTCCTTGAATCGGTGAAGCAGGGCTCACAACGCTTCCCCGTTATGGAGACATTCCAGCCACTCTTGTTCGGGGATCGAATCGGCGACGATCCCGGCTCCGGTCTGATAGGTCAGCCGCTGGCCACTCCGCTGGAAACTGCGGATCAGAATATTGAGGTCCAGCGTTCCGCAGGCACTGATGTCCCCGGCACTGCCAGTGTAACTGCTCCGCCCGACAGGTTCAAGCTCGTCGATAATTTCCATGCAGTGTTTTTTGGGGACTCCGGTGATGGTTCCGGTGAACTGGAGATGACATCGAGATCGGGAAAATGGAGAAAACACGAAAATGGTGCGGAATTGATCTGACACAGTCGGTGATAGAGTTCTGTTGAGTCCCCGTCAATTTTACCCTCGAAGCGGCACGATAAGGTTTCTAATCATTTCTTTATTCTAACAAACACCTTGAAATAACCCATAATGGGTACTATAATTCCCATTATGGGAACCTTAAATGCAAAAGAGAAGAATCTCGGTGATGCACTATTCACCAAAACACAGCAAAAACTTTTGTGCCTGCTATTTGGTCAGCCGGATAAAAGCTTTTACGCGAATGAACTTGTGGCACGTGCAGAGATAGGAACGGGAACTGTGCTGCGTGAGCTGGAGAAACTTTCAAAAGCAGGCCTTTTGACAGTTAAAAAAATTGGAAACCAAAAGCATTTTCAGGCAAACCCAGCATCACCGATTTTCGAAGAGCTAAAGGGAATTGTCCGCAAAACGTTTGGCTTGCCCGATCTATTACGACAGGCCTTAGGCCAACACAAAGATAAAATCAAAGTCGCCTTTATCTATGGATCAATTGCAAAAGGATCAGATACGGCGACAAGTGATATTGACCTGATGTTAATCTCAGACCAATTGATCTATCCCGATCTGCTCGTCAGCATCTCTGAATTGGAAAATCAGATCGGAAGAAAAATCAATCCGACCATTTACACCAGCGATGAATTTAAAAACAAGATAACTTCTGAAAATAGCTTTATTACCAGAATCACCGAACAACCAAAAATCTTTTTGATTGGAGCAGAAAGTGACATCGCAGCAGTTTGATAATCTTGTCGAAATCAACCAGATTAAAATTGAGGCTGGAAACCAGAATGAATTTGATGGACTACTCCAATCAGGACAGGCACGTCTCAAGGATTCCCGTCTGAAAACCCTTGCATTGGAAAGTCGCTTTGACTTGGCCTACAATGCCGCCCATGCTATTTCATTATCAGCATTGCGCTGGCATGGCTATCGCTCGGAGAACCGCTATATTGTCTTCCAGTGTCTCCAACATACAATCGGAGTCGGATCTGAAGTCTGGAGAGTTTTGGCGCACTGTCATAATTTAAGGAATCGCGGGGAATATGAGGGATATCTTGACATCAACAATCGCCTCGTTGTTGATTTAATCAATGCAACGGAAGCCGTTTTGGCCAAAGTTCAGAAACTAGGCCCAGTCCCCTAATAGGCCTTCAAGAAAAAGTCATCAGGGGTATATTTCGGGGTATAGTTAAAAACAAAAGAACAAAGAATATAATCATTCTAAGTATCTAGGTCGTTTTTTCGATTCCGGCCTTTTACCAAAAGTTAGATTTAGCCCCTGATGCCAGAGCCGCCTAGCAACCCTCAGCCCCCTGAGAGTCTTGTTGCTCAACGATAGGCTTTTTTGTTCGATATCCAGGTTTGACCAGAATTTCCAGATAGAAGGAATCAAGCTGATCCGCTTC
>CAZQFI010000231.1:0-1846 GCA_964592545.1 uncultured Geobacteraceae bacterium | reverse complement strand
GAAAATGGGTGGTTACGGATTCCTCCGCTTCTGTCTGCCAATGGCTCCCGCGGCAACGGTTTATTGCATGCCGTATCTGCTGGCACTGTCGCTGGTCAGTATTGTCGTTGGTGGTTACCTGGCGCTGGGGCAGTCCGACATCAAGAAGCTGATCGCTTATTCGTCGGTCGGCCACATGGGTTTTGTCACATTGGGGATTTTCCTCCTCAATGATGCCGGAATCAAAGGGGCCATGCTGCAGATGCTTAATCACGGTGTGACGACGGGCGCGCTGTTTATCCTGATCGGTATTATCTACGAACGAACCCACAGCCGTGAGATTTCCGATAACAATAAACTCGGCATGTTTATGCCGATCTACGTGACTTTCCTCGGGATCTTCTCGCTGTCATCACTGGCGTTTCCGGGAACCAACAGCTTTGTCGGTGAATTTCTGGTGCTGTTCGGTGCTTTTGAAGAATTCCCGCTGGTTGGTGCAATTTCAATCCTTGGTGCTATCCTCGCTGCCGCCTATATGCTGCGGCTGTTGCAGAAGATGGTCTGGGATGATTCTGACGGTCATGTTCACCACGGTGACGATAGTCACGGTGATCACGATAGCCATGGGGGCCACAAACTGTTTGACTGTAACGCCCGTGAGTTTATTCAACTGGCGTTCCTGACAATCTTTGTTTTCTGGATCGGACTCCATCCGACACCATTGCTTGATATGATGGACTCCAGTGTCACCCATTTGATTCATCAGATTGATGCTGGAAGTATGATGCCTGAAGCGGTGGAACATGGTGGTGCTCACCATGCCCTGTTGGAAAATGCAGGTACCTGGATCAAGAACCTCTTTTAACTCATAGAATCGGATCAATTTATGTTAAACACGGTTTTTATGCCAGAAATGGCCCTGATGCTGACAGTCATGGTTCTGTTTTTCATGACGCTGGGCAAATTCCGCACAAGCACTGTTCAGGCGACCAGCCTGATCCTGGCTGCTGTCACTCTTGTCGTGACATTCGCCAGCATCGGTACTCAAGGGTCGATGTTTTACGATGTCTACCAGATTGATGCCCTTTCGCAGCTGTTTAAAGTGGTTATTGTCTTCGGCCTGTTTCTGGTCTATTTCCTCGGCAGCGGTCTGACCGGTATTCAGGAGAAGCTTCACACTGAATACAACATGTTTCTTGCGATCAGTGCTCTCGGTCTGATGTTTCTGAGCAGTTCGGTTGAACTGCTGACAATCCTCCTGAGCCTGGAAATTTCTTCATACGCCCTCTATGTTGTTATCCCGTTCCGGCGTGGACAGGGGCGCGCTCATGTAGAAGCCGGTATCAAATACATTTTGTTCGGTGCCGCCTCAACGGGACTGACCCTTTACGGTATGAGCTATATTTTTGGTTTGGCTCACACCACTTATCTGAATGAACTGGCTGAAAAACTGCCGGCATTGGTTGCAACTCAGCCGCTGGCAATTATCGCTATTGTTCTGGTGATGACCGCGTTCTTTTATAAGCTGGCCATGTTCCCGATGCATTTCTGGACTCCCGACGTTTATCAGGGTGCCGCCAATGAAACCACCAGTTTTGTTGCGACGCTGCCAAAGGTCGGTGCGGTTCTGCTTCTGCTCCGCTTTGTCGCTGTTGCCGGGGTTGATATTTCTCAGGTAACCTGGGTTCTTGCTACGATTGCAGTTCTGTCGATGACCCTGGGTAACTTCAGTGCTCTCGTTCAGACCGATCTCAAGCGACTGCTGGCCTATTCAAGTATTGCCCATGCCGGTTACGTCATGATCGGTATCCTCACCGCCGACGAAATGGGGATGGCAGCTGCGGTTTTCTACGTCATCGGTTATCTG
>CAZQFI010000230.1:0-3331 GCA_964592545.1 uncultured Geobacteraceae bacterium | reverse complement strand
TCATAACTTCTGCATAGTAGCGCTTTGCCGCTTCGTACACGCGAGCTTCATCGGTCACAAAAAGATCGGTGGTCGCGATATGTGCACCAAAAAAATCACAGCTGAATAAAATTTTGTCCTCTTGTAAATAAGCAACCATGGTTTCTGGCCAGTGGACCCAGGGAGTAAATATGAACTCTAGAGTCTTATCCCCAAGAGAGAGGGTCTCTCCATCGCTGATCGTCACAATAGATTCTTCGGATATCGGAAGAATATCCATAAGAAGTCCCTTTGCCTTGGTACTGGTAATCAGTTTTGCATCAGGATAAAGGGCCAAGACCTGAGGAATACTCCCCGAGTGATCTTGCTCTGCATGCAACGAGATAACATAATCGAGTTTAGGGACATTTTTGAGCTGGGCTGCCAGTTCATGGAAATGGGGTGCTTCAACGGTATCGATCAAAACCGTTTTCTCACTCCCCTCAATCAAATAAGCGTTGTAACTCGTTCCATCCGGAAGCGGAATAAGTGCATCAAAAAGGCGGCTATCCCAATCGATAAACCCCAGCGAATAAATATTATCCCTAATTTTTCTTGGTTCCATATGAATCTCCTTCGTTCGTGGATGTACTTTGTCGGGCCGGGAAAAACAAACCCTAGACCCGTGCAACCAGGTAACTTTTCAAAGACTTTGACAGATCATAAGATCCGGCAGCCGCTGCGGCCTGAAACAGAAAGGGGTCTTGCCCGATCCAACCGGGCATTTACCATTCAGGACGCCATTAAGATTTTCCACTCTCAAAGAACATCACGAGCGGCGTTATTCACCAGCAAAAAATCAGTACCATTTGAGCACATAGTAACGGATGTAAATATAGATCATCGACAGAAAAACCGTCAGAAACATCACCGGAAGCCCATATTTGAGAAATTGCCCGAAGGTAATTTTGTGTCCCGCTTTTTCACTTAAACCAACAACGATAACGTTAGCCGATGCGCCAATGGGGGAACCGTTACCACCAAGACAGGCGCCCAGTGCCAAGGACCACCAGACCGGCATCATTGCCAGGTGCTGAATATGCTCAACCGTTGCAGTCCCCGGTTCCAGACCATAGACTTTATGAATCATATCGATGAGTAATGGATTCATCGTTGCGACAAAGGGGATATTGTCAACAACGGCAGAACTGATTGCCGAGAACCAGAGCATCACCATCGCCAGCAGTTTCATATTCTCCGGCTGGGGATCGGTCACGGCGATCATCGCCTTTGACATATCTTCCACCAGTCCAACCTTGACGATCCCGCCGATGATAATGAACAGCCCGATGAAGAAGAAAATAGTCGGCCATTCAACCTCGGCAAGAATGCTGTGGGGTTCTTCTCCGGAAATCAGCAGCAGGGTCGTTGCCCCCATCAGAGCGACACTTGCCGGCTCGTAATGGAAAAACCCGTGCAGCATAAAACCGAGAATCGTCAGACCAAGAACGACCAGAGATTTTTTCAGTAACGGGACATCTTTAATCTGTTCCCGTTCCTGCAGCGTCATCACCCGCTTCTTGAGTTCATCCTTGACATGCAGCCGTTTTCCGAAAATTATTTTCCAGGCCAGCATCCAGAAAAGGAAGATCACAATAATCGCCGGGGTCAGATGAACGATGAAATCCATAAAATCGAGTCCGGCCTTTGAAGCGATCATGATATTGGGCGGGTCACCGATCAAGGTGGCGGTACCACCGATATTGGAGGCCAGTGCTTCGGTAATCAGATAGGGAATCGGGTTGATCTCCAGCTGGTCGGCAATAAACAGGGTGACCGGGGCCAGGAGTAAAACCGTGGTGACATTATCCAGAAATGCCGAACCGACCGCGGTAATAATTGCGAACAGGATCATAATCCGGAAAGGTTCGCCCTTGGCGAGCTTGGCGCATTTAATTGCCACATACTGGAAAACCCCGGTTTTGGTCATAATATTGATGATGATCATCATCGAAATCAGAAGAAAAATGACATTCCAGTCGACACCAAGCTCCAGATCGTTGAACGCTTCTTCCTGCAGAAGAACTTTCGTGATTAAAACAAGTGCCGCACCAAACAGGGCAACTTTGGTTTTGTGAATCTTTTCAGAGATAATCAGCGCGTAGGCTACCAGAAATATACTTGTTGCTATCCAGAACATAGGTTGCTCCATCCATAAAAAGCTGTGGTCTCTTAAGGTTAGAGAAGAGAAAGATCAACAGGTTTTGCTTCATCCAGATCAAATCCTTCGCATTCTCTGACCAATGTCACCAGAATTTCCCGCCGGGTAATTTCACCGAGGATTTTCCCGTCATCGTCGAGAATCGGCAGGGTATTCACCCCGGTTTCAGCAATCAAAGCATCCGCTTCATAGAGTTGATGTTGTGGTTTCAGGGAATGGATATCGGTCGTCATAATATCTTTGGCCCGTTTGTCTTTAACTTTTTCAAGCTGTTTTTGCAAAAAATCGGCACCATCGGTGATAGACCGGGCAAGATCGGCATTCATATACGGTGGCATCACCACTTTGATCAGGTCCAGAGCAGAGACAATCCCAAGCAATTTATAACTTTTATCCACAACGTAGACCTGTCGCTGAATTGCCGATCCGGCAATTTGGCATAAAAGACTTTTGTAATCGCTGTCCGGTTCAGCAAGAAGGACCTGTGTCCTCATACATTTTGTAACGTCCATACGATTCCTCTCCTGTAAGCGGGTTTAAGACAGAATTATACCATTGTGATCCCTTTCCACAATCTAACAGATCAGGGATTTCAGTGGCCCATTTAATTTCAGATTTTTCTGTTATTCTTTGTGTTCAGGAAGACATTCTTTTTGCCGGGGAGGTATTCATGCAGCGGATTGGAATTATCAGGGGAGACATCACGACGCTTCAGGTTGACGCAATTGTCAATGCCGCCAATCGTCGACTGGCCGGTGGGGGTGGCGTTGATGGAGCCATCCACCGAGCTGCCGGACCAGAATTATTAAAAGAGTGCGCCACTCTGAATGGATGTCCAACCGGCTCGGCCAAAATCACCGGGGGCTACAAGCTGCCGGCAAAATATGTCATTCATGCTGTCGGCCCGGTCTGGCACGGCGGTAACCGGAATGAAGCGGCCCAACTGGCCGGGTGCTATCGTCGCAGCCTGGAGCTGGCAGTAGAAAATAGCATCCATTCCATCGCTTTCCCTGCGATCAGCTGTGGTGTTTACCGCTTTCCCGTCGATCAGGCAGCAAGGATTGCTGTCAACGAAGTCAGCACTTTTTTGAAAAACAACCGGACGTTGGAGAAAGTCATCCTGGTTTGTTTTGATGATGTCACTCAAAAAGC
>CAZQFI010000229.1:0-6286 GCA_964592545.1 uncultured Geobacteraceae bacterium | reverse complement strand
TGGTTGATACGTTCCGCTCTCTCGAGCAACTCCCCTGACTCCTGCCTGACAGCGCCCAACTGTTCCATTGGTGACACGGTCGTTTTTTTCTGTCCGGTGTGCGGGTTGGACAGCTGGGGAATGTTGTCTGGATTCTCCAATGGTTACTCCTTTGCGTCAGTTTGCATGGCGTACTGTTGGAGCGTCAAGATAAAAATGGAGAGACCGCAGGGAGATCAATTGGTGCCTCCGGTCTTTCCCGGTTATTGACATTTTACTGATCTGATTCCGTTGCCAGCTATTTTCCGGCCAGTTCCCCTGATCAGGCAACGCCCAGCCAGATTCCGACCAGAATCATTGATGTCCCGGCAATTCGATTGATCAGCCGGACATTCCCCTGTTTCTGCAACAGATAATTGAGGGTTCGCCCGCCGCTGGCGTAAAGGATCAGGCAGGAAAATTCGATGGCAAGGATAACGCCGAGGAGGATCAGCAGCTGATTCATAAAGGGGCGGTTCTGATCGATAAACGGGGGGAGCAGAGCAATGCAGAACGCCCACCCTTTGGGGTTGGCAACAGCGGTGATGAACCCCTGAACCGCAAGGGCCCAGGGGGACACAGTGCCGTTCGCCGGCTGCCCGGACTGAAGGGCCATTTTCCCTTTTGACAGCCAGAGCTGGATGCCGAGATAGCCCAGGTAGATCCCGCCGATGATTTTGACAACGGTAAACAGCGTCGGGTATTGCAGAACCAGTGCCGCGACACCGATGATTGACGCGGCCGCAACGATGGCAACCCCCAGCAGCTCTCCCGGCATCATCCACAGTGCGCGGCGCACCCCGATTGTCATTCCCAGCGTCATTGACAGAGTCATACACAACCCCGGGGTCAGCGAGACAACAAAGAAAGTCGGGATCAGAATTGTTAACGTCGCAACGCTCATGAGGGTCAGAAACGCAGTGACAGACAGGTCAGCCCGCCGTCAATTTTGGCAAATTCAGAGATATCGACTTCGATGATATCTGTTGCGAATGGTCTCAGTTTCTCGCGTGTTTCGGGAAATCCCGCCGGCATAATAATCCGCCCATGACACGCGATACAGTTGGCTGCTCCTTCTTCATTCCGGCCAACGGGAATCACCTCAAAATCATGAAATGCCGGGTGATCAATAAATTCTCCCGCAGCCACCAGTGTTGAGGTGCTGATAGCGGTCACTCCGGTTTTGAGGTGAAGAACATCGTTAACGGTGACCGTGGACCCGCGCATTCCGTATTTTTCCACAATCGCGATGAACTGCTGTGCCGCGCTGCGGTTTGTCCGTTGTGACTGACCGATAAAAAAGTGGCTGCCGATCTGCAGGATATCGCCCCCATCCAGTGTTCCGGGTGGGTTGATTGTCTCCACGGCAGAGAAGGTCGGCGTCAGGGTCTGTGCCATTGAGGAGACTTCGTTTTTACGGGACGTGGCACCGGGGCGGGTCATAATGGCACAGTGGGGAGTCAGGACCGCGACATCTTCAACAAAAGTCGAATCGGGATATTCTTCCAGCGGATCAAGTTCCTGAACGGTGACCCCGCACGTTGTGAGAGCCGCGACATAATGACGATGTTGCTCCAGCGCTTTCTCGTAGACGGGAGGTTCACCACTGGAAAGAGAGAGCCCTGCGACAATACTCCTGCCGGGACGACGCACGATGGCCTGTTTAAAATTCATTGCAGATTCCTTTTGTCAAATGAAAGTGTGGCACAGGGGCATCATCGATTGCAATATTTTGTGCCGTCATGATAATTCGTGATTTAATATATATTGACTTTTGAATTTAATGTCGGCAAACTATGACAAATTTTGTCGATATTAAGGGTATTGTACTCATCAGAAAGGGGAACGACAGTTATGAAACATAAGGTGGCTTTACTACTTGTCCTGCTCATGTGTTTAAGTGCTGCGGCAGCTTTTTCATCACCAAAACCGAAAAATCCCAAAAAGCAGACAGCCTGGGATCTGTATGTCGATGCAAAAGAGGCGTACGCAATGAAGCAGAAGTATGGTGACAAGATGCTGTTTATTGATGTTCGGGACCCCATCGAAATCATGTTCACGGGATTTACCGATGTTGTTGATATCAACATCCCCTTCAAGCTGGCCAACCGGGCGGTCTGGAACGACAAAAAGCCGGTATTTAAAATGGAGCTTAACCCGAATTTTGAGCAGGAGGTTGCGGCAGCACTTGAAGCACGGGGGCTGACCAAAGATGTCCCGATCGTGATTATGTGCCGTTCCGGTGGAACCCGCGGTGGTCCATCAACCCGGTATCTGGAGAATAAAGGATACAAACAGGTCTATGTTGTGACCGACGGGTTTGAAGGTGGAAAAATTAAAGAGGGTGAGCGGAAGAACTGGCGGTTGAAAAACGGCTGGAAAAATTCCGGACTCCCCTGGAGCTATAAGTTGAACAAAGATAAGATGTATTTCCCTCCGACAAAGTAACATTTTTATCCCGGCCCTCTCTGCCGGATGTCACCGGTTCATCAGCTCGGCGGACTGTTTTTATGGCAGTTCGCCGATTTTTTATGTGTTTCCACATTGACACGGTGTCACTGTGTTGGTTATAAGTTAAACAAACGTTTGATTTGAGATGGAGGAACCATGCAACTCCAATCTGTAGACAGTCATCGGGGTCATCACTCCCGCGAGAGAATTCTGGACGCGGCCGTTGTTCTATTTGCCCGGCAGGGGTTTGATCGCACCGGGCTACGGCAGCTGGCAACTGAGGCCGATGTCAATCTGGCGATGATCAACTATTTCTTTGGTTCAAAGAAAAAGCTGCTCACCGAGATTCTGGATATTTTCTTTTCGGAGTATCTGACGATAGCGCGTATCGAACTGACGGGTGACGGCGATCTGGAGACCAGGCTCAAGAAATTTATCCACCGGGTGATCGGTTTTTTTGCCGAGCGCAAAGATTACCTGCTGATTGCCCTGACCGATCTTCATCACGACGATGCTGAAATTATCGAGTACAAAGCGCTATGGGGGCAACAGATGATCCAGATCATGGAAGAGGCGGTTTGTGATTCTTCCGGAATCAATATCGCACCCAAACTTGTCACACCGTTACTGACCTCAATGATGGCGTCCCGGTTTCTGTTCTCTCCCGTCATGGAAAGAATTGATGCCGGAGGGACCGAACTTCCCGATATCGAAGCCTACTCAAAAATAATTACCACAATTTTTCTACGGGGGATTCGCGAGAATTGAAAAACTTTGTTGTCGATCACCCCTGTTCAGAACAGACACACCAGCCGGGAGATAATGTCGTATGAATAGCCACAGGGACAAGTGGAGAAAAAAAAGGGAAGGTCGAAAGTGGTTACTTTTTTCGATTCTTCTCCCCCTGCTTCTATCCAGTTTCGGAGTGGCCACCTCCGGTTTTTCAATGACTCTGGATGAGGCGGTTGATATCGCGCTGCGGAATAATCCCGATCTGCAGAAACAGGTCTCCAATCAGCAACTGGCCGATGAAGATGTGACCGACCTGACCTCACAGAACTATGGTCGTCTCGGGATTGTCTCATCCTATACCCACTTCAATCTTCCCCGAACTCTGGTCCCGATGACCCCGGCAGCGATGGCCAGCGGCCCTGAAGACATCGCAACAACCGAGAATCCTTTCAATGCCGCTCTTGTCTACGAAGTGGAACTTTTCAATGGCTTCGCTCAGACCCGTTCGATAGAGGCATCCCGATTGCAACACGAGATGGCGACCGCGGCGTTGAAATTGAGCCGGGAACAGCTGATTTACAACGTCAGATCGCTCTATATCAATATCCTCGCCTTACAGGCTCAGAAACGGGCTCAGGATGATTATGTGAGCGCCCTGCAGCGATTGAGCAGCGACGTCAGCTTCAAGTTCAAACAGGGGCAGCTGGCGAAAATCGATGTTTTGAAGGCTGAAGCCGATTTGAGGAGTGGAGAAGGGCAGCGCGATCAGATTGAGGCGAACATTGCCATCCTGAAAGGGACGCTGGCCAGCCTGCTGGGCGGGGGTTCGATCGATGCCCTGGAAGAGGTGGATATCTCTTTACCGCTGCCGGGGGCGGTTCATCACGATTTTTCCGGCCAGATCGACACTTTGCAGCGGCTGAAGAATGCCCGGCGTGCGGTTGAGAAGAATCGCAAGCTGGTGGATAAAGCATCGGCCATCCATTACCCGCGGGTTGTGCTGTCGTCATCGTACGGGCTCAATTTTGGTCCGAACGATTCGAGCAATATGCACGATGGCGACTGGGAGGATGAAACTGTCTGGCAGGCGGGAATAAACCTGCAGTGGAATATTTTCGATTTCGGCAGCAGCAGCTCAAAAATTAAAAAAGCCCGGATTGCCGAGAGGCAGAGCCGTTACGAAGAGACAAAAGTCGAGCTGGAACTCAAGCGCTCTCTCGACGAGGCGGTGACAAAAATAAACAGTGCCATCTCCGATTACAGGACCAGACGTTCGGAGGCCGCTCTGACCCGTGAAGCGGAAAAGATAGAGCAGGTCCGTTTCGACCAGGGGGCTGCGGATATCAATGATCTGCTCTACACAAAAGCCCGGAACCTGTTGGCAGAAAGTCGCTTTATCGGTGCCGCATACAACTACAAAACCGCCTGTTTCTACCTCGACTATCTGCTTGAAAAGGGAGACAACTGATGAAAAAAGTTATTCTGATCCTTCTGGTGATTGTTCTGATCGCCGCCGGCGTTGTGCTGTTGAAAAAGCGGCGGCAGACTGTTGTTTCCGCGCCAAAGGCGGCTCCCGTCAGTTACACAATAAAAACGGTTGTTCCCCAACAGCAGACAATTTCCGAGACCGGAACCTTTCTCGCTCAGCTTCAGGCAGAGAACAGTGCCGCCATTTCCTCAAAACTGAGCGGGCGGATCGGTCAGGTGCTGGTCGAGGAGAATCAAGCGGTCAAGCCGGGGGATCTGTTGGTTCGCATTGACGACCAGGAAGTGAAATCGACCATTGCCGCCCTTCAGGCAAAGCTTGGTGCCGCCCGCCGGCAGCAGGACTATAACGATAGTGTTTACCAGCGAAATCTGGCGCTGTTTAAGGTGGGCGGTCTTTCGCAGGAGAAGCTTGATGCCTCTGAACTGGCATACCGGACTGCTGCTGCCGCGGTGGAGGAGTTGCAGCAGAACCTTCGGGGGCTGAAAACCCAGCTCGATTATTTCAATATCCGCGCCCCTTTTTCGGGGATTGTCGGGACCATCATGCGCCGTCAGGGGGATCTGGCGACTCCCGGTCTGCCCCTGTTGACGGTGAACTCGCTGCCCCAGAAACTGACGTTCAGTTTTGTCCCGGCCTCGGATGAATTGAGTCCCGGTCAGAACGTCCTTCTGGACGGTCGGCAGATTGGTGCCATCAGCAAAATTTACGATGATGCCAGTAACGGCTTGTCGGTTGCTGAAGTTAAGCTTGATCAGCGGTTGGGACGCCCCAACGGCAGCTATCTCACTGTCGAGGTCGTAACCGGTCGCGGCAGTGGCTGTACTGTTCCGGTCCAGGCGCTGCTCCACCGTAAATCGGGAGTCAGCCTGATGGTTTATCAGAATGGCCATTTTGTTGAGACTCCGGCCCGGGTCAGAATTCAGAACAGAGCGTTTGCCCTGTTGGATTCCTGTCCGTCAGCAGAGGTTGCGGTCGCTTCGGAAGCCAAGCTGAGCCTGCTGCCGGGGTATGGCAATATCAAGGTTGCGGCGGGGGAGCAGCATGAATAACAACTGGATCGAACGGTTGCTGAAACGCCCGTACTTTATCTATTCATTTCTGACGCTGTTTCTGTTTCTGGGCATCATCGGTTACGGGAAAATCGACCGGAAACTTTTTCCCGAATCAAATTATCCCGAAATTGCTGTGGTTATTGTCCAGCCGGGTGGCTCGGCAAAAACCCTTGCGGCCAACGTCAGTGTTCCTGTCGAGGAAGAACTTTACACTCTCGACAAGGTCCGGCGGGTTTATTCGACAACCATTGATGAAGTGAGTGTGATCCACGCCGAATTTGATTACAGCAAGGATCTGGATATGGCGGCGAGTGATGTCAATAATGCCATCACAAAGATCCGTTCACTTCTGCCGACAGACATCCTTGAACCGCAGATCCACAAGATTTCGGCGGCCACGGCTCCGGTTCTGGTGATTGCTGTCAGTCCGGTTGGGAATCAGAAGTTGGAGGATATCCGTCAACTGGCTGAAAATCGTTTGAAGCAGCGTTTTGTTCAACTTCCCGGGGTGGCCAATGTCGATATTTTCGGCGGCTATAAAAAA
>CAZQFI010000228.1:0-1557 GCA_964592545.1 uncultured Geobacteraceae bacterium | reverse complement strand
CCGGAGAATCTTTTCGATCTCTCCCTGTTCAGTTATTGCTTTGTCGCGACGTCGCATCAGTGATGACTCCTTAAAACCTAGGATTCCGGCAACTCGAAGATATTTTATTCAGGACGCCAGCAACTTAAACGCATAATCCTCGGGAACGCCTCGGGCTTGTAAATCGAGCGGCCGATCAACAGCCTCAGACACTCCTGGGTCGTTTCGGAGATACTCGGGTGAGGGTAAACCGATTTCAGCACATCCCGCGCCCCTTTACCATGATCCATGAAGTTGGCAATTGCCATGACAAGATTGGAAACCTGCGGCCCGGCGGCCCGCATCCCGAGGATTTTCATGTCGTCATCGTCGGTCACCATGATCTTGATAAACCCCTTCGTTGAACGCATGGCGATCGGGCGGCTCATAATTTCGTTGGTCATGTAGGCCACCCGGTGCGGAATCCCCTGCTTCTGACACTCCTGCTCGCTCAGACCGAGAGTGGCCACGGTCGGGTTAAGGAACATGATTGCCGACATATTCCGATAATTGAGCGGCAGCGTTGCCTCATCAAACATCGCCCGGGCTGCAAGACGCGCTTCAAGTTCAGCAATATTGACAAGGTTTGGATGACAGGTGACATCGCCGCAGGCATAGATATGTCCATCAACACAGCCGTCACTTCCAGTTGCGAGGAAGCCGCCTTCTGTCAGAGGTATCCCGATCCCCTCCAGATTGAGGTTCTGCAGATTGGGGATCCGCCCGACCGATACCAGCACCGCATCAACTTCAAAAACCTCACTTCCGCCATCAGCAAGATCGAGGACAACTTCCAGATGATCGGGGCGTTTGATAATATCCCGCAAGGTTGCCGACTGATGTAGTTTTACCCCGACCTGTTCCAGTCGCTGCTGAACAAAACGGCTGATATCTGCATCTTCGTAGGGAAGAACTATCGGTTTATGATCAACCAGGTGAACCTGTGTCTGTTCAAAGTTTGAGAAAATTGTTGCGTACTCACAACCGACAACCCCGGCACCCACCACCAGGAGCCGCTTCGGAAACTGCTCCAGATTCATGATGCCATTCGAATCGAAAATCCATTCCTGATCGGTCGCAATTCCGGGATATCCCCGCGGTCGGCTCCCCGTTGCGATCAGGAAGTTTTTGGCCCGCACGGTCCTGAGCTCACCCTCTTCATTTCTGACACTCACCGAGTGGCGATCAAGAAAAGAGGCCCATCCCCGCACCAGAGTGATCGACCCCTCCCCCTGCCAACGCCGGGGAGAAAAGGTTTCGAGTTGTGACCGCATCTGGTATTGGCGTTCCTTGACGGCTTCTTCAACGGTCGCCATGACATGTGCAAAATCGACGCTGAGTCCCGTGACCTGATAGCCGCGATTTTTTCTGGCCGCAACATCGTAATCTTTTGACAGCTCCCACATCGTTTTCGATGCCAGGGCTCCCCACTTGACTCCGGCTCCCCCAATTTCGCCCCCTTCGATAATGCAGACATGCCGGCCAAAATCGAACGCCCGCATTGCTCCGGCAAAACCACCCGGGCCACAACCGAGAACA
>CAZQFI010000227.1:0-3108 GCA_964592545.1 uncultured Geobacteraceae bacterium | reverse complement strand
AGTTCAGCCGGAAGTTCAGCCGGAAGTTCAGCCGGAAGTTCAGCCGGAAGTTAAACCGGAAGTTAAACCGGAAGTTAAACCGGAAGTTAAACCGGAAGTTAAACCGGCAACGGGGGCAGCGCCTAGTCCTTCTTCAGAAACTTCTTGAATAATCCTTTGGACTGAGGAGGCTGCTCACGGCGCAGATTGATCAACCGTAACTCCCGCAACGCCTCGGTACAATCGGGATTGGCCTGAACCGCCATTTCGTACGATTTTTCCGCCTGACGCTCTTTATTCTGTGCCTGGTAGACACGCCCGAGATACAGATGGGTCAGATCAAAGCGAGGATTCAGTTCCCGGGCAGCCAACAGAACCTCCATCGCCTGATTCTGAATCTCCTGCTTTTCTGGATCAGATTTAAAGAGAGCCCAGGCAAAGTAGGTCATATATTCCGATTCTTCCGGACTCAGTTCAATCGCCCGCTGCAACGACTTCGCGGCAGCTTTGAAACGGCGCACCTTCAAAAATGCCCGTCCCTCCTGATAACAGTTTTCGGCCTCAATCACCTGATTAATATCGATCGATTTTCTTGGACCACTGACCAGTTCGTCAAGATAGCCGGCCCGGGTCTCCGAATCACTGAGAATGGTATATGCCTGAGTGATATACTGGAACATCTCATTGATTTTACTGCTCATTTCACTCGACAGACCACTGCCCAGAAAACGATCAGGATGGTACTCTTTCGCTAACCGATAATACGCTTTTCGGGCATCTCCCGGTTCACACTCACGATCAATTCCCAGCGCTTCAAAATAATCGGAATCCATGATTCGTCGATAATCATCGAGGATCTTCCGGCGTAATTTCTCATCAATAATCTCGGTCTCTGAACCGACCGAAACATCTTCAACAACCCCCACTTCGGGAGTGGTACTACGCTCAATCATCTCTGAGATCATCAGTGCCGCCAGAACCTTCTGCACTTCACGTCTGGCCAGCGGGTGCTGTTTCAGAATTTCGTCAAGGGTCCTGACCCCGACACAGCTTTTAAAAATAGCCGCTCCCCGTTTACCCAGCTGGATATCCTGAAAACGATAAAGGGGATTACTCGCCTGTTTCACATAATCTTCACTGAACGGGTAGAGGAAATCATCGAGCTGCTTTGGCGACCAGTAGCGTTGAATCCCCTCCATAATCAGGGCAGCCGGGGTTAACTTGATCTGAGTAACATTCTTTTTGAAATCGGTACAGGGGACAAACTGATAGGTGCCACTCCGCCAGGCAAAGGTTGACAGTAGTTTATCTGTCACCTGCCGCACCAGTGCTTCCTGAACGTCCTGCGGGGTCAGCAGTCCCATTTCAATCAACACCGTCCCCTGCAACCGGCCCGATTCTTTGCTCAGCTCAACCGATTGATCACAATCGACCTGAGTAATCACCCCCTCCTTGACCAGCATCCGCCCCAGACATTCACTCAAAACGTTGGAACGGGTAAAAACGGGATAACCCTCTTTGATATAGATAACTTTTTTGGCATTGCCACGAATCAGATGGAGGAGACCGGTTGCTTTCTCACGATAGAGTTGCTGCAACTGCAATGGAACGGTGTAATCGGAGAGAGGCAGCACCCGCGATTTTTTCTCTTTCTCAGCCGCTTCATCGGTTGAAAAAACCCGTTCGAGCAACTTCTGTAAATCGATCCCGGTGAACGGCTTAAGCAGAAAATCGGTCACACCGTAGTCATCTTTTGCAGCCTCGATCTGTTCCGGGCTGTGGAACGTGGCCGTCACCATGACAACGGGCAGTTCTCTGGTTTTATCGTGCTTGCGCAGCGCCCGACAGATGTTGGGGCCTGAGATTTCGGGCATATTGATGTCGATCAGAGCCAAGTCAAAATGTTCTGTCAGCAATTTTCTTAAACCGATAGCTCCCCGGTCTGCTGTTTCCACCCGAAACCCGGCTGCCGAGAACGCCTGCTGTAAAAAATCGCTGAGATCACGATCATCATCAATAATAAGGATATTCTTATTCATCTGCGGCTCCCTCCATCAAGAATCATCTCCTGTGGAATTCAGATATTTTTCAAACAGGTGACGGATTCCAGATGTCACCTGTTGATATTCAGCGATAAATTCCTTCTCTGGGTGAATTCCGGCAGCTCCATAGCCCAGACTGAGAGCGGCCTTCCTGAACCCTTTATTGTGAGCGGAAAGCTCATTGATCGACTGATCATGTAACAGGCGCAATCGATTTTCCAGCTTCCGCAAAAATTTGTAACCCGTAATCAATAAATCGGCATCATCCTGCGGCAATATTTTATGCTCTGCCATACACTCAAGAAGATGGATCGTATTCTGCTGTCGTAAAGCCATTATACTACCAGCATTCAACAGTTGAAGGTACTGAGTTATGAATTCAACATCAACCATTCCACCCCGGCCGGTCTTGATATTGAAACGATCATCACGCTCTTTAGCCTTTTCGTACTCCATCCGGGCCCGTAACCGATAGATCTCCCCTTGTAAATTCGCTGGCAACGGGCGTTCAAAGGTCAAACGTGAAATCAGCTGCTGGAGTGTCTCACTGAAGGAACGTGGCGCACAGGCAACCCGGGCCTTGGTCATTGCCTGTCGCTCCCATGGCTGGGCCGATTCGTGATGGTAGCGTTCAAAAGCAGCCAGACTGGTCACCAGCGGCCCCTGATTCCCCGAAGGTCGCAGCCGGGTATCAATCTTATAAACGTATCCTTCACGCGTCACCAGTGTCAGTGCAGTGATAATCCGCTGTGCCAGTTTGGCAAAATATTCGTGGTTACTGATCTGGCGAAAGCGGTCGGGATCGGTTTCGGCAACGGGCCGCGTTTGCCCTTCCCGCTCGTAGACAAAGATAATATCAAGATCGGAGTGGTAATTCAGCTCAAGTCCACCCAGCTTCCCCATTCCAACAACTGCAAAAGCGGTCTCTTCACCCTGTTCAGATTCATCATCAGCAAACGGAGCCCCAAAACGACCTGCTAATTCCTGCCGTGCCATCTGACATGCCTGTTTAAGACATACTTCAGCTAGCCACGATAACTGCTTTGCTCCCTCCCCCTGTTTCATTTGACCGTGGAGATCGTTCAGA
>CAZQFI010000226.1:0-3958 GCA_964592545.1 uncultured Geobacteraceae bacterium | reverse complement strand
TATGACCAGCCGATTCCCGGGCATCTGGATTACCAGACCCTGCTGAAACATCACCATCAGCTGGAAACCCGCCGTCTTGTTTTGACCCATCTGGGTCCCGAGATGTTGAAACGGCTTGAGCAGCTTAAGTTTTCGGTAGCCAACGATGGTGTTGTTATCGATTTCTGAATCCTCATAAAAAAATCCCCCGGTGAAACCGGGGGATTTGTGAGGGATCATTGTGTCAGGGAGAAGAGGCAGCCTTAGAAAATCCCACCGCCAGCTCCACCGCCAGCTCCACCACCAGCTCCACCACCGGAACCACCACCGGAACCACCGTGATCAGAGCCCATTCCACCACCGATGCCGGCTCCGACATCTGAACCCATTCCGCTGCCGATGCCACTGCCGACGTCTGAACCGATCCCCGAAGCGTGACCGGCGGCATGGGACGCCATTCCGGTTGCCGAGCTGTGGCCGCTGGCAAATGATTCAATGGCCTGGTGACCTCTCTGCGCGTTAAAGTCCTCACGGACAGAGCGCATTTCTTTGGCGCTAAGCCCCCGCTGTAACGCTTTATCAACAATCCCGGCCGTTTTTTCCGAAGCGATGCCGCGGCGGGAAAGATCCCGGGCCATCATCATTGTCTCTTTTGCCAGCGCGTAACTTTCCGCGGGCTGGGGATGTTTGGCCCTGATTTCCGCAATGATTTTCTCGGCGTCCTTTGCGGTCAATCCTGCGGCCATCCCCGAAGCGACAATGTTCCCCAGCTGGGTGACTTCCTGCTTGTTTTTAACCACTTCCTTTGCCAGTGAATGGGCATGGTTGTAGCGGGAGGCAATCTGCTCAACGGCGTGGACAATCCGCTCCGGAGCAACATTTTTTGCGATTCCCTCCTGTAATTTGTCGGTAACAACATCATCGGGAAGACCATGTTGCTGAGCAAAAGACAATGTTTCCTCGACCTGGGTTCGCTGCTTTTCGGTAAAGCCCGCTTTCTCCATGGCACGGGTTGCCCGGGCAAAATTTTCATTGGCCATAACTGCCGGAGCAGATAATAGAATTATCACCATCAGGGACAGACATACTTTTATTGTTTTATAGATCATTTGATTATTCCTATCTTATTCAGATGTTAGATGTTCTTTTGTTCAAAGAGGATAGAGGCAATTTTCAGCTCCAAAATCGTCTTTCTCTTTGAAACGACATTCAGGGACATAGACCTGTCCGTCTACAATGTAAAAATATTTAAGTTCAGAACCTGCAGGAACCTTGATTTCCCAGATTCCACGATCGTCCTGCCGAGCATCGTGGAGGGTAAAGTGGTCGACGGACGCGGCAAACTGAACCCGATGCGCTTCCGGATTGCGCAAATAGAGGGTCAGGGAGTCGGGATCCTTTTTGACGAAATGTTGCGGTGAGCAACCACTTAAAACAAAAACAATGAATAGACCAAAAATAACGAGATGTTTCTTCATAATGCAGCAACCTTTATAATTGAATTTTCTCCACCAAAATCATCCTGCTCGCGAGCTAAAATTGTCGGATCTGCGACTTGCTGGCCATTTTCCAGCAGGTAGCTGTAGCGATGTTCTCCTTCGGGAAGCTCAAGGGAGATTGCCCAGTAACCGCTGTCGCCGACTTTTTCCATTGCCACAGGGACCCAATTGGTAAAGCTTCCGATGATTTCAGCCTGCTTTGCTTCAGGCTGGTAAATAACAAAACGATGTCGCTCTATGTTGTGTTCATCCGGTACGGCTGAATGCAGCAGGAAAATCCCTATCAGCAGAACACATGCCGTTGCAAACCCGGCAAAAGAAGGAAACCAGACTTTAAAGTTATTCTGTTTAATCTGAGGTTTAACCGGACACGCCATGTCCGGCATGTGGACAACACCCTCACCGCGCAGGTGTTTCTCCTGTTCCAGCAGTTCGATGGTTTCATCCTTGAATGCTCTATCTTTATGGACCTCTTCCACAAAACCAATCTTTTCGTCCAGATCGAGCTCGTTATCAATAAACATGCTGATAAAGTAATCTTTCATCGCCCGGTTTCCTCCAGGATTTTTTTCAGTTTGACACGTGACCGGTGAATCTTGATTTTTATATTGGCCTCGCTGTTTCCCGTTATCTGAGCAATCTCATGGTATGACAGCCCGCCACCGGCAAGGAGGGAAAGGATATCCCGTTCCTCCTCCTTCATTGTCTGTAACGCTGCCATAACCTGTTGCATCTCTTCATGAACGTGATAAGCGTGTTCCTGATCAACGGTTCTGCCGTGTTCCTCTTCTTCATACGAAATATTGGAGCGATTCTTTCGTATATGATCGAGCAGCAGGTTTCGCCCGATGGTAAAGAGGAGGGCCGGATTGTGCTCTCTCTCACCATATCGCTCGAGATAACGGGTAAAGCTCTCCTGGGCGATATCTGCTGCCAGATGGTAGTTGCCTGCTTTACGTAAAAGATAACTGAAAAGTCGATCTTTATGATCGCTATAAAATTGCTTAAACACACTCACCCTGCTTCCATAACGGCTTGGTTGTCGAAAAGTTACATATTCCATAAAAAAAATATTTTTGTAACTTTTATTTTCGCGGGTCGTTAACAGACCAAGTCGGCTAACAAGAAATTGAAACGTCGAAATTGCTTTACTCAGCCACACAATTGTTCAACTTGCTTCCCAGTTTCGATAGTGGATCGGATTCTGGAAAAATAGCACGAATTGACTCACAATTAATAATAGAAGGAGAAAAACATGAAAAGAATTCTCAAGAAAGCCCCTCTGATCTGGATCGCTGTTCTTTTACTGGTCGCAGCCCCGTTTACCTTTGACTTTGCCTCAGGAAAAGTTTCTTCCAGTGCTGCATATGCTCATGGCGGAAACGGCGGCGGCGGAAACGGCAGCGGCGGAAACGGCGGCGGCGGAAATGGCGGCGGTGGAAATGGCGGCGGGGGAAATGGCGGCGGTGGTAGTGGCAGTGGGGGTGGAAACGGGAGCGGCGAGTGTGACGGGACTGGTTCGGGAAGTGGCATGGGAAGTGGTATGGGTATGAGTTCCGGTGTCGGGACCGGTATGGGTTCGCAGGCCATGACTCAAAATATGAACCAGAATCGTCATCGTAACCGCAATCAGGTGCAATTGCAGGAAGAGGTCGTTGACGAAGCTGTTCAGGATCAAACCGAAACTCAGGATCAAACTGAAACCCATGGCCAAACGGCTCAGAGTGACGTCGCCGTCAATTAATATTTGGGTGAGAAAAGGAATATGTAGATGAAAAGGAATCTTTTATTGTTCGTTGTTTTTCTTGTGTGTGTTTTAACTGCTCCTGCTTTTGCAAGAGGCGGTGGTGGAAGTGGCAGCGGGAGTGCTTTCAGACACAGCAGTGGTGGAAGTGGGAGTGCCCACATGTATGGCAGCGGTGGGGGAACCTCGACATATCAAAACCAGAGCCAGCAGCACCATCAGTATCAGCATCGTTATAAGAAACAGGGGTCGGGTAGTTTTCCGGGAGATCAGCTTCGGAGCCGGACCAACAGGCAACAGCGGAATGACGCAATAAACAGAGCCATAGATAATTCTCTGGATACAGCAAATTGACGCAAACACAAAAAGGGCAGCCAATGGCTGCCCTTTCTTTATTGCAAGAGATGTTTCTTTTGAATGTTTAGTGTTTCACCGAAGCAGCCTTGCGACTTCCCTGACGGGCAACCTCTTTGGTCAAACCAAACAAGGCCAAAACAGCAGGAACCAATTGAGCCACAATAATCAAGGCACAGAAGCCGACAAATAACAAAACCAGGATACCGCTGTTGTAGGTTTTTGCAGTATCAACAGCAAATGCAGGGACAGCGAAGAGGCTCAGGCAAAGTGTCGTCATAATAGCTTTCATAATCGTTTCTCCTTTTAAATTCGTTTCACGTATGTTTTTAGTTGTTGAGTGCCAGTACATCGATAACACATTTTAGTGCCACAACATCGC
>CAZQFI010000225.1:0-4491 GCA_964592545.1 uncultured Geobacteraceae bacterium | reverse complement strand
TCCGGGCAAATACAGCGTTCAGATCCCGGCAATTCCAAAGCTTGACTTTGACTGGTCGCAGATTGTGAAACGTGACGGCACCCAGCTGGCAACGGTTGGTAGTCACTGGCCACTCAGCCGCGCATTCAACAAGAAGGAGATCGATACCTTCATGCGCACCGGCACCTGTATGGGCTGTCACCAGAACATGAGTCAGGATGAGCTGTGGAAGAAAGTCAGCGAAGATGGCAAGCTCGACTTTAAACAGCATAACGAGCTTATGAACAAAATGCTGCACAACATGGCTAAAAATGCTCCAAAGAAGAAGTAACGACTGATTATTGAGAAAACGTTCCTCCCTCCTCCCCCGGCAGCATCCGCTGCCGGGGATTTTTTTCATTCGAGCGACAAAGAGGCTGTTTTGAACCGGATACGGTTAAAACTGATTGGTGGGATTGAAACATTCGGCGAGGTGGGGGGGTGTTGCGATCATGCTCTACCGGATGGCAGCTTGAATATTCTAGTGGGGGGGCTATTGCCAGATCCGGAACGGTCTGCCTGAGGAGATAAATGCCTTCGGCATCAATATCTTCGCAATTGTCCTGCTGATTATTCTTGCCCGAAATAGGCATGGCGGACGCTGATCGTCTGTCTACAGGTGGTTGAGCAATTCGAGGTGGCGGGTGATATTCAATTCTCCCGGCCGCGCCTCACCATAACCGACAAATGCCATCCCGGCCCCATCAGCAGCCTGGCGATCAAGAACTGAGTCCCCCACAAACAGGCAGTTGTCGGAAGAAAAGCCGAGCTGCTCCGCCGCCAGCAACAACATATCGGGTGCCGGCTTCGGTGCCGCAACATCGTGACACGTCACAACCACAGAAAAATAATCGGCCAGGTCAAAATGGGCAAGGATTGCCTTGATGCTATAACCCCGGTTGGTTGCGACAGCCAGAGAGTAGTGCCCCTTCAGCTGCTCAAAGATATCGATCAACTGGGGTTCCTGCTCCATAAACGGGATAAACTCCCGGTAATCAAGCTCTGCAGCGTAAGTGAGTGCTGCTGATAATTGTTCCTCACCGAGCAGAGTTTTCAAAACAACCGGAGAACTCGCCGTATGACAAAGGTGCGCCCGCTCCTCCTGGTCAGGAAGAACAGGCGGGCATGAAAACTTTGCGAGGATTTGATTGTAATACGCAAGGTTTGCCCGGCGACTTTCAAACATCACCCCGTCACAATCAAAAATAACCGCCCTCACCTCACTCATGTGTTCCCCGCTTCAGCACATAAACGAGTCCGCACAGACCAACAATAACCATCGGCAGAGAAAGGAGTTGCCCCATCGTTGCTCCGCCCCAGAGGAAGCCGAGCTGGCTGTCTGGTTGGCGGAAAAATTCGACAACAAAGCGGAAGATCCCGTACAGAGAGACAAACGCAAATGCCGGGACACCCCGGCGGGCACCACAGCGGTGCAGAAAATAGATCACCAGCAGCAGGACAATCCCTTCAAGCCCCGCTTCGTACAGTTGGCTGGGGTGGCGCGGCTGTGATCCTGCGCCGGGGAAAACGATTCCCCACGGCACATCGGTCACCCGCCCCCACAGTTCGCCGTTAATAAAATTACCGATCCGCCCAAAGCCGAGACCGATGGGGACAGCAGACACCACCAGATCGCCAACCATGAGCACCGATAAGTGGCGACGCCAGCAGAACAGCAACAGAACGGTGACAACTCCAATCAACCCGCCATGGAAACTCATCCCCCCTTCCCAGACATAGAAAATCTCGAGAGGGTGTCTCAAATAGTAGGATGAGTTGTAAAACAGGGTATAACCGAGCCGGCCGCCCACGACGACACCAAGGACGCCGTAAAAAAGCAGATCCGAGATCGTCTCGCTGGTCAGCCCCTCAAATTTACGCAATCTGGCGATATGACACATCATGAAGTAACCGCCGACAAAGCCGAACAGATACATCATTCCATACCAGCGGACCGCTAATGGACCGATACTGAATATCACGGGATCAATCTGTGGAAAAATCATTTTTGACGTTCTCTCAACTGGTGTAAAACTTTATCCATATCACCCGGCAGCGGCAGGGTAAAATCGAGAGGCTGCTCAGTGAGCGGATGAGGAAAGCCGAGCGATGCCGCATGAAGTAACGGCCTGACAACCTGCAGTGCTCCAACCGATTTCTGACCACCATAACGCACATCACCCACCAGAGGACACCCCTGCTCTGCCATATGGGCACGAATCTGATGAGACCGCCCGGTCAGGATATCAACCTGCAGGAGTGAATAATCTCCCAGCTGTTCAACAACCTCATAGCGTGTTATTGCCTCTTTCCCCCCTTTTTCTACCGATTTGACCCTATTCTCTTTACGCGAGCGGGCAAGAAAGGAACGAATCTCTCCCTGTGGCTCTTCGGGAGCGCCATGAACCAGAGCAAGGTAGCCCTTCTGTGCCACGTGTTCCAGAAAAATATGCGTCATCGCCTTATGGGCCCGGGGATGAATTGAAAAAACAATCAACCCGGAGGTCCCCCGGTCGAGACGCTGGATCATCCCGATATCGGCCTTCTTGTGTAACCGGAACTGGTCCCTCAGATGCCATTGTAACGCCTCGTAGAGCGTCCCCTTGTAACGTGCATGGGTCGGCTGGGTGTCTACCTGTGGCGGCTTGTTGAGGACAATCAGAGCGTTATCCTGAAACACAATAGCATCTTCTGTGATCCGGTAAGGATCCAATGGCAGGTGGTCAATATAAACGTCGACCGAATCGCCGGCCGAAAGACTTAGAGAGCAACTCCGAACCCGGCGACCATTGATATGGACACCACCAAGATCAATTATTTTCTTAGCTTTCGTCCGCGACAACCCGGCAACAGCCCCAGCAAGGTACATATCGAGACGCATTCCGCTATTTTTTACGTCCACCTGTAGAGAGTGAATTTCCCATTTCATGAATTAATTCACCTGTTTATCAAGATATTCCATTTATGAAATCTAATTTTTCTCTTGACTAAAAATATCAAATTGGTATGATGGACTCACAAATTGATCTTTGACTTTCTGGGGTGCGCGGGGTGGTTCTGATCCCTTGACCAACGTTTATATTGACCTGTCGATGTGTGACGGGATGGTGTGCAAGCCTGCCCTCGAGCAGGACGCCTGAAGTCTCTTCCGCAGACAAACTTTTTAGTTCAGGTCATTGTCACAGAACCGTACCGGCATCCCGGAGACATTTCATAGAAAAAGGCTCTGAGTTTAACTCAGAGCCTTTTTCTGTTCATCATTGACACGCAGTTATTTGGCGTCCACCCGCTCGCGCAGTTCTTTACCCGTTTTGAAAAATGGTGTCTTGCGTGATGCTATTTTGACCAGTTCACCACTCTTTGGATTTCTCGCTTCCCGTGCTTCCCGTTCCCGCACCGAAAAAGATCCAAAACCTCTGATTTCAACCCGATCACCTTTTGCAAGAGCATCGCCGATCCCCCCAAAAATCAGGTTGATAACAGTTTCAGCATCCTTCTTATTGAGAATCTCGTGCTCGTCGGATAGTTGTTCTATCAATTCACTTTTTGTCATACTCACCTTCCCCGCAATTTCTTAATCATCAATAACCATTCCAAAGGTACTGGGGACCGATTGCTGTCCTCGCAGACAACACATCACCAAAATAATGTCCCAACATACCCTGCAAATATCTGTCGATAAAATTCATGTCCTCCGGCTCAGGATAAACAAGATCGGGATCATCACCCAACCCGGCAACCTTGGCCGCATATTTTATTGCGTCGGTAAATGTCCCCAATTCATCAACTAACCCGGCCTCTTTGGCCTGCCGTCCCGAAAAAATCCGGCCATCGACAAAGGGTTGAAGCCGGTCGATCGGAATATTCCGCCCGGCGCTGACCGCTTCGACAAACTGCTGATGGACATCATCAATCATCCCCTGCAGCAATTCTCTGTCGGCCACCGAAAAAGATCGGGTCGACGAACCGATATCTTTGAACCGGCCGCTTTTTACCGTTTCGGTGCGCACCCCGACTTTCCCCATCAACTCCTGATAATTGGGAAACGACATGATCACACCAATGCTTCCGGTAATCGTCCCGGGGTTTGCGAAGATACGCTCACCCGCTACCGCAAGATAGTACCCTCCCGATGCGGCAACAGAGCCCATTGAGATAATCACCGGTTTCTCAGCTGCCAGCAGTTTCAGCTCGGAATAGATCTCCTGAGACGGGCCGACCCCGCCGCCGGGAGAGTTAATTCTGACAACAACGGCTTTAATATTACTGTGGTCACGGAAACCATCAATCTGTTCGACCAGCTGCCTGGCATCGCCGATGGGTCCCTCAACCTCCAGAACACCAATCTTGTCACCAACCGACACCGTGACAGAGCCACCGCTGATAAAACCGGCAGCCACGACAACCAGCAGAAAAAACAGAAAAATTCCACCGACGGTTACCGATGCCATGAGAAAAGGACGTTTTTTCATC
>CAZQFI010000224.1:0-5793 GCA_964592545.1 uncultured Geobacteraceae bacterium | reverse complement strand
CATGACGATCTTCCAGTGTCGACTGAAAATGGTTCTGCAGATCCTCTTCGCGCAATAAATCCTCATCATCACTATTACTGAGGCGCTGTTGGGAGATAAGGATATCGGGAGTGATCCCCCGGGCCTGAATTGACCGCCCTGAAGGGGTAAAATAGCGGGCCGTTGTCAAACGAAGTCCAGATTTATCATCGAGAGGGATAATTGTCTGGACCGAACCTTTACCAAAGCTTTGTTCACCAAGGATAATCGCCCGGTCGTGATCCTGTAAAGCACCGGCGACAATCTCTGCAGCACTGGCACTGCCGCCGTTAATCATCACAACCAGGGGATAATCGGGTTCAGTCCCTTCCTTTTCTGCCGAAAATGACATCTGTGATTCAGCATCACGCCCCTCCGTATACACAATCATCCCGTTATCCAGAAAAAGGTTGGAAACGGCTACCGCCTGATCGAGTAACCCGCCGGGGTTGTTTCTCAGGTCAAGGATAACCCCTGCCAACGGTTCGTCAGATTTTTTGCGCAACTGTTCGAGGTGCTGTTTTAAATCGCTGCCGGTACGATCCTGAAATTGCAGGATTCTGACATAGCCAAAGCGATCCTGCAATAATTCACTTTTCACACTCTCAACCTGGATGATGTCACGAACGATTGTGTAATCTATAAGCTTTTCAACCTTCGGGCGTTGCACTGTAATTGTAATCTCTTCACCCTTTTTACCGCGCATCATCCTGACAGCATCCATAATCTCCAGATCACGCGTCAGTTGACCATTAATTTTAACAATCTCGTCGCCTGCCTGAATCCCGGCAGTATAAGCGGGGGTATCTTCAATCGGTGATACGACGATCAGGGCACCATCCTTGATCGTGATCTCAATCCCCAGCCCGCCAAATTCTCCATGGGTATCGGCCTGCATATCCTGATACATTTCGGGCGTCAGAAAGCTGCTGTGAGGGTCGAGAGTCTCCAGCATGCCACGGATAGCACCGTAAACCAGCTGATCCATGTCGACCTCTTCAACATAACTGTTTCTGATCAGAGAGAGCACATCGGTAAAAATTTCGAGTTTTTTGTAATCGTCTTTCTCTTGTGTTGATGCATATCCCTGAGGAAGAATAATCAACGAAAGAAACACAACTATCCCCAAAAACATCGATATCCGTTTTATCACCACAGCCATACAAGCCTTTCTCTTTAAATTGCTCAAAATCATGTCAACGTCTTTTCAGCCACGCGAGAGGATTGACCGGAGAACCGTTGGAGCGAATTTCAAAATATATACTGTCGCGACCACCCAAGCCACTTTTACCCAGAAGATCTCCGGCAGAGACATGATCCCCCAATTTTTTTATCATCTGATCAACCTGCGCATAAAGGGTATGGTACCCACCAGGGTGACTGAGGATAAACAAATTTCCATAGCCCTTGAAATAATCGGCAAAAACAATTTTTCCACTGGCAACAGCACGGATAGGACTGCCGGGAGGAACAGCAATCTCAAGTCCGTTACTTTCGTAAAAAGTCCCAAGAGCCTTGTCCCGCTGTTGGCCGAACCCAATAACAACCCGACCGTTGACCGGCCAGCCAAGCTTACCACGACCAACTGCAAAGTTTCCGGCAACCGGCCCGCCAGAGCTAACAGGCTGACTTTCAAGCCGGGATATCAGCTTTTTTAACCGTCGGGCATTTTTCTTCAGCTGTGACAGTTCTCCGGCTAATTTGTTTTTATCCTGCTGTGCCTTCCTTAACAGTCTGGCTTGGAGCTTTCGACCTTTACTGGCAACCTGTTTCTGTTGCTGAACCTCTGCAAGGAGCGCCACTTTTTTCTGTTTAAGGACCGATAATTCGTTTAACTGCTGCTGGTGCACCTGCAGCGCTTTTCGGTGTTTTTCGAGCAGTTCTTTATCGTGTTCTAAAATACGGGAAAGATAATGGTATTGCTGCACCATTTCGGTTGCCGAATCCGCGGCAAACAAAATTTTCAGGGCGCCAACATCTCCCTCCTTGTAGAGAGCAACAAATCTTTTTTTCAGTTGTGCTGAGATCTTGTCTGCCTTTTGACGGCTTGCGGCAATAAGCTGCTTCTGCCTGGCGCTCGTTTTCTCCAGTTTCCCAATATCCTTTTTTAAAACACCAATCTGTTTGTCGATCTGTTTAAGTGTTCTGCTGATAACCGCCAGCTCTTTACTTATATTGAGCTCCGATTTTTTTTTACTGAGCAGCTGTTTCTCGGTTCGGTCAATCCTTGTCTGTATTTTTTTGAGCTGTGTCTGGCTTTCGCTAACTCCGGCCAGACATGGCTGCCCAGGCAGCAGAGCAAGAAATAACAGAAAAAAACTGGTTGTTAACAGCCGGCGGATGAAATGAGAAAAGCTTTCTGCCACAGTGGCTTGTCGTAACATGATGCGCATTTTAAATACGAACAAACCGGCGCAAGGAGGAAAGGCTCCCCATAACACCGAGGAGAACACCCGACAACACCAGCATAATCTGCTGGAATGGCGTCAAAAAAAGGAGTTCAAAATCTGTCGGGGCCAGCCAGAAGGATTCAAGGCTGCGAGAGAGAATAAAAATAAACGATAACCCCAGGAATGCCAAAGAGAGCACACCACCCAAAAACCCCTGTATCGCCCCCTCCAACATAAAAGGAATTTTTATAAAGCGCATCGTCGCACCGACCAGTGCCATAATTTCGAGTTCATCGCGCCGGGCATAAAGGGTCAATTTAATCGTATTGGAGACAATAAACAGAGCCGCAAACAATAGAAAACCACCGAGGATAATCCCGACAAACCGGAGCATTCGGGCAAAACTGTTAAACCGTTCAAGCCACTTCTGCCCGTAGCGCAAATCATCAACATCGAGGATATTTTCAAGTTGCTCAATAACGGTATTGATCCCCTGCTGATTACGAAACTCCGACTTAAGCCCCAGTTCAAACGATGCCGGCAATAAATCTCTGCCAACTCCTTCAAGGAGACTTGCATCTTCACCCAGATGCTTCCGAAAGCGTTTCATGGCCTCATCGGGCGAGACATAACGGGTCGACTCAACTTCAGGGATCGCTTTCAGTTTTTTTGTAAGGGTGGCAACATCTCTTACCGGTAGCGGTTTCTCCAGATAGGCAACAATCTGAATCTCTTTCGTCCAGCGGAGTGCCAACTGTTCGACATTGACAACAACAAGAAAGAAAGTTGCCACCGTCGCCAGTGCCACCGCCATGGTCAGGATCGATGCTGTACAAAGAAACGGCCACTGACGCATATTGCGCAGGGCACGCAGAATAAAATAACGGACTTTATCCAGCACAGCTGGAACCTCCAGGATGACAACGGTTAATTCCCGGTCATCAGATCATTGTATTTGCCGGTCGTTGATCACCAATCAACTGCCCCTTATCCAGAGTCAGCACCCGGCGGGGAAACCTTTGATTCAAACTATGGTCATGGGTCGCAAGGAGAACAGTCGTTCCCCTTGCGTTTGCTCGCTTGAACAGCTCCATGATCTCAAATGTGACATCCTGATCCAGATTACCACTAGGCTCATCAGCCAGAAGTATCAACGGGTCAACAACCAGGGCACGTGCGATGGCGATACGCTGCTGCTCACCACCTGAGAGTTCCAGAGGCTTACGTTTTAACCGGTGCTCAAGCCCCACTTCCTTTAGTGCCTGATAAACTTTTTTACTCACCTCGTAACGCTTTTTACCCTGCGCCTCGAGGGCGAAAGCAACATTTTCGTAGACAGAGCGACTCTGTAAAAGTTTGAAGTCCTGAAAAACAACCCCAATCTTGCGGCGTAAATACGGAATCTGCCGGCTTCTGATCCGGGAGATATTCTGGCCATCAACCAGAATCTGACCACGAGTCGGCTTTTCAGCAGCATAAAGCATCCGCAGCAATGTCGTTTTTCCGGCACCCGATGCCCCGGTAATATAGATGAAATCACCCTTATCAATCTGCAGAGTAACATCTTTGACAGCCGCCGAATCACCACTATATTTTTTAGTCACATTATAGAGTTGAATCATGGTTGTTCACTGCCTGACTGAAAAGAAGAACTCCACTGCATCTATCAGCCTTGTGCCTGAACTGCAGTAATTGCCGAAACATTGACAATATCATCGACCGAGCAGCCTCGAGACAAATCGTTAACCGGTTTTGCCAATCCCTGAATGATCGGACCGACAGCCTCAGCCCCGGCAAGGCGCTCCACCAGCTTGTAGCCGATATTCCCGGCATCAAGGTCCGGAAAAATCAGGGTATTCGCCCGTCCGGCGACACTCGAACCGGGGGCTTTCTTGTCACCGACTTTGGGAATGAGGGCTGCATCAGCCTGAAGTTCACCGTCAATTGACAGGTCGGGAGCCAGCTCTTTTGCAATTTCGAGAGCTTTGAGGACCTTATCACAATCACTGTGTGAAGCACTCCCTTTTGTAGAAAAGCTCAACATTGCGACACGTGCATCGACCCCGAGAAAACTTTTGCAGCTGGCCGCGGTACTGACTGCGATCTCAGCCAGGGCACGGGCATCCGGATTGGGATTAACCGCACAGTCGGCAAAACATAATGTACCATTTTCACCGAACTCAGGGGTCTTCGTTACCATAAGAAAAACCGAGGAGACCGTTTTCATTCCGGCAGCCGTCCCGACAACCTGAAAAGCCGCCCTCAAAACATCTCCGGTGGTGTTATAAGCCCCTGCAACAGCACCACCGGCATCCCCTTTACGCACCATCATTGCCGCAAAATAGAGGTTATCATCAGCCGTCAGCAGCGCAATGGCATCCTCACGACTCAAATTTTTCTTTTTGCGTAATTCAACCAGCTCATCAGCATAAGCACTGAGCAGCGGAGAGGTTTTTGGCTCAACGACCGGGCCACCGCCGAGAGAAACCCCCAATTCGGCCGCCTTGGCACTGAGAGTCTCAGGATTGCCCAGCAGGACAACCTTGGCCAGATTGTCACTCACAATTTTTCCAGAAGCCTCTATCATGCGATCATCATAACTTTCCGGCAGAACCACAGTTTGTAAATTCTTACGTGCCTTGGCTTTGATCTGGTCAACAAGATGCATTTTTTCCTCCTCTGGATTTTTAGTCATAACAACACTCGTTAACTGACAAACATATCAGTAGTAAGCTCAGCCAACTGACGCTAACTGAATCAGGTTATACCTAAAGGCAAAACCGGGGGTCAATCCTTTTTCAATTTCGGGCGACGATGGGTTGTTAGCAGTTGGAAATTCCCGCTATAATCACCGGATCATGAATCAACCTTACTCCTCCAGAAAAAACCAACCCAGCGATCGCTCGCGGATACTTTTATACAGCTTACTCTTATCGTTTTTGCTCCATGTTATCGTTGTCATTGTTCTGCCACTCATTCCCCAGGACACTAAAGTTCAACCGCGACAAAAGCCCACAATTGTTAATCTGGTCGATCTGCCAACAAAAAAGAAGCAGCCCCAGGAAAAGAAACCTGCTGAATACGAGATCGATCAGGCACCAACCCAGCCGCCACCCGAAAAACCTGTAGAATCTTTCAGAAAGGCAGAAAGAGATCAAAAGGTCGAGCGTGAACAGGCTCCCAAGGGAGATGACGTTCGTGACCAGCACACCCGGCCGTCGCTCCCGGCAGTACCGGTTCCCCCGCCGCCGGCAGAAACAAAAACAGCAAAAAAACCGCAGGAGAAAACTGTCCCGAAGAAGACCCCGCCCAAAAAGAGTAAACCCGTTAAGAAAAGCCCAAAGGGGAAAATTCCGGCTAAAAAAAGTGAAAAAACAGAAAAAGA
>CAZQFI010000223.1:0-2052 GCA_964592545.1 uncultured Geobacteraceae bacterium | reverse complement strand
GCACGCTGGACCTCGTCAAAGTTGTCAATATTTTCATCATCGTTATTTTTGTAGAAACGGTAGCGGAGTGAGTAATCGACACTGGCATCAACCGACCGGTTGTTGTAAAGCAGACTCAATCCCGGCTGTACTGTCGTAATCCAGTCGTCCTCTTCATCGCTATGATCCAGATGAATATTGTCGTTGTACTCTTCTTCGAGGGTCAGATAAGGATGAAACTCGGCAGTAGCCCAAAGATTGGCAGATAGAAGCAAAACCATCAGCAGAGCAGCAAAAATGACTGGAAATTGAAAAATCTTCATTGTCCCATCCTTTTTTTCATAAATAGCAAAATTAACTGGAGACAGCTGTAACCGACAAAAAAATACTCACTCATTCATAGTAGTAATAACGTGAGTTTTTCATAAAAACACGCGCATCGTTATAAACAACTCCAAGGAGATTATGGGATTTAAATTCTTCAATTGTCTTTTCGACATCGTCTTTGCTCGCTTTCCCTTCGCGGACAACAAACAGCGTTGCATCCAAATAAGCAGCGAGAACTCCGGCATCGGCAAAAGGAAATGCTGGTGGGGTATCAAAAATAACGTAACGCTCAGGATAACGTTCCTTCAGTTCCTGAACAATGTCTTTCATCCGGTTTGAAGAGAGAAGATCGAGAGGATCCTTCAGTGCCTCACCTGCCGGAAAAATAACCAGCTTTCCGACTCCCGTCTTAATCAATGCTTTTTCAATGGGCAACCCATCACGCAGGCAGTGCACCAGACCAACCTCGGGTTTAATGTCAAGATACCTGTGTACCGATGGACGCCTTAGATCGGTATCGACCAGCAGAACCGTGTGATCCTGTTCCTTCGCCAGTGAAATCGCCAGGTTCAGTGCTGTCATCGACTTCCCCTCTTCGCTGGCAGTGCTTGTTACAAGGATAGTATTAAGAAACTTCTCCCCCTTTGTCAGCGCAATAACCGTCGAACGAAGTTTATTGAACTCTTCGACAACAATGGTTTTCTCTTCACGAGCTGTTGCCAGGAGAAGATTATCAATCTTGATCGGAACAACATCAAGTAAGGCACTAATGTGTTCTTTAACTGTTTTGGATTTTTCCTGGACAACTGGTGGGCGCTTACGGTTCGCTCTTGAGATAACCGCATTTTCTACCGCTTTCTTTTCTGCCCCTTTGTTACGTTGACTGGCAACTTTTTTAAGTGCCTCTTCTATTCGACTCATAATTCAGCGCCTAGCGTAGGTAAATTTCGTAAACGAATACACCGGTAAAACACAAAAAGTAGATACCAGCCAAAAAAGCGACCATGACATCCTTCCGCCATGCCCGTTTAGCGATCTGAGGATCAATGATAGATGGAACAACCGCCAGGACATCGACCCCTAAATTTTCAAACATAACGACATCACGTACTCTGGTATCCATACTTTCAAGCAGATAGATAACACCAACACCGCAGCCCAGCCCACCAACCACAGCGAGCAAAAACATCTTGAGCATGTTGGGCGAAACAGGAACCTCGGGCAGGACCGCCGCATCGACGATCCGGAAGGTTGCTGCTTTATTGCCGATTTCCATCTGTTTGGACACTTCAGACTGGCTCATCCTCCCAAGCAGTTCATCATAGACATTTCGAATTGAATCACGCTGCTGAATAAGAATCCCCAGCTCTTTTCGAGCCGCAGGGACCTCACGCAGTTCATTTTCCCGTTTGGTAATGGTTTTCTTTAGATTGAGCTTCTTGGCCGCAAGAGATGAGAGTTCGGCATCAATAGCGAAGAGGTGCCCCTGCAGTTCCTGATGCAAGGGGTTGAGAGATGTCAAACGGGTCCGTTCCGGTTTGTTCTCAGTATTATCCGGCCTGGCTAGTCGCGTCTTCAATGCCTCAATCTCGGATCTAAGCCTTATGACTTCCGGGTAATTATCGGTATACTTAAGAAGTAAATTATTGAGACGGGCCTGCATTTCAGCAAGACGCCCACCTTCTGCTGTTTCACTGACCATATCAATCGTTTCCGGCAATGAATCAAGCTGACTCTGGATCTGCT
>CAZQFI010000222.1:0-4512 GCA_964592545.1 uncultured Geobacteraceae bacterium | reverse complement strand
ACGCTCCATTGTCACATCAAACTGCAGAACACCCACCGCCCCGAGAATAAACTCTGCCCCGGTTATCGGCTTGAAAACCTGGACAGCGCCCTCTTCGGCAAGCTGAACTAACCCCTTTTGCAACTGCTTTGACTTCAGCGGATCCTTCAGGCGCACCCGGCGAAAATGCTCCGGAGCAAAACTGGGGATTCCGGTGAACTTGAGGGGTTCCTTCGTGGTAAAGGTGTCACCAATCTTGATCGTCCCGTGGTTATGCAGGCCGATAATGTCGCCGGCATACGCTTCCTCAACGTGGGCACGATCCTGCGCCATAAAAATCGTCGCGTTGGAGAGAGAGATCTCCTTGCCAATGCGATGATGTTTGACCTTCATGCCGCGACTGAATTTTCCCGAACAGATCCGCAAAAAAGCGATCCGGTCACGGTGGGCGGGATCCATGTTTGCTTGAATCTTAAAGACAAAGCCGCTGAATTGTTCTTCGTCGGGCTCAACAACCCGTTCAACCGTTTCACGTGGTCCCGGAGCGGGAGCCAGTTCGACAAAAGCATCGAGCATCTCCTGCACCCCGAAGTTATTGATCGCACTGCCAAAGAAAACCGGTGTCTGGCTCGCCTGCAGGTAGTCATTCAAATTAAATGGGTTGGCCGCCCCCTCAAGCAGTTCGATATCATCCCGCAGCTCATTGGCCTGGCTGCCGAGCAATTCATCCAGCTTGGGATCACTCAAATCGGCAATTTTGATCGTTTCTGTACTGCGGGCATCATCACCGGGGCGAAACAGATTCAGTTCCTGTCGATAAAGGTTATAAACACCCCGAAAACGTTTCCCCATCCCGATCGGCCACGACAACGGTGTACATTCGATCTGCAGTTTATCCTCGATATCGGCAAGAACATCGAGAGGCTCCAGCCCTTCACGGTCAAGCTTGTTGATAAATGTCAGCACCGGAGTGTTACGCATCCGGCAGACTTCCATCAGCTTTTCGGTCTGCGGCTCGACGCCTTTGGCACTGTCAATCACCATCAGCGCGCTATCAACAGCCGTCAGAACCCGGTAGGTATCTTCGGAAAAATCCTGGTGACCGGGGGTATCAAGGAGGTTGATCTCAAAGTCGCGATAATCAAACTTCATCACCGACGATGAGACCGAAATTCCCCGCTCCTTTTCGATACTCATCCAGTCACTGGTCGCGTGCCGGTTTGACTTACGTGCCTTGACCGTTCCCGCCATCTGGATCGCACCACCAAACAGCAGTAACTTTTCGGTCAGCGTTGTTTTACCGGCATCGGGGTGGCTGATGATACCGAACGTCCGGCGCTTGGCAATCTCTCGTTGTAATTCTTTACTCACCTGTTTTTTCCTTAACGTGACTGGCCTTTACCCGCCAGCGTTTATGCATCCAGAACCACTGACTGATATCTTTACGAACTGCGGCCTCAATAATATCTGTCAGGCGTTGTGTGTTGTCGGCAACCGAACGGCCATCCTTATCCAGCAGCAACATCGGCTCGGCCCAGATTTTGTGCCGCCCATCGGGTTGGCGGAGGCAGAATACCGGCACAATTGGAACCTGATGCTTCATTGCCAAACTGGTAATCGCGGTTGTCGTATACGCCTGACGACCAAAAAACGCGGTTGGAACCGCACCCGGGGGGGAGATATGCTGATCCAGTAAAATTCCGACGACACAATTTTCGTGTAACGATTTCAGAATCTGCCGGACCCCTTTGCGACTGTTGATAATCGTTGTCCCGAAGGTGGTTCTGATTTTGGCAAAATACCGCTCGGACAGAGGATTCTTGAGAGGTTTTGCCACAGTCGCAAAGGGAATTCCCAGTTCTGAAAGGGCAAAGTGGCCCGCTTCCCAGAAGCCCAGATGGCCTGTCAGCAAAATGACCCCCCGCTTCAGTGCCAGGGCCTCTTCGAGGATATGCATGTCTTCAAAGACGAAGTAACGCTGTAAATCATCACTGCCCGGCTTAAGCATATCCAGACGCAGCATCTCAACACCGCTGGCTCCGATATGCTCAAAGTTTTTACGGATATTTTCCTCAAGTTCAGCAGCACTCAAATCGGGCAGAGCCTTCATCATATTGTCTTTTGCCAACCGATAGCGGCCGGGCAGAACTTTCATCACCAGCCGCCCTGCCAGGTGACCGAACGCGAGGGCACTGCGGCGCGGCAAACGCCTGACACAAAAAGCGACGATTCGTAGTGCAAAATATTCAATGCGGTGCTTGACCGCCACAGATCCCATCCCTTAACGACTCCTGATGATCAATAATGTTGATCGCAAATCGACCGACCGGGCACTATAACGCAACTCCCCGACAAGAAGAAAGTCTGTTTTACTCCGAGGGAAAATTCATTACTTAAGACTAACACAATTCATCGGCCAAATCTCTTGACCAGGCGAATCGATACTTTTATGCTGCGCTGTTGAATCTAATGAAACCCATCCCCCCTCCCAAGGAGAAAGACATGGCCGTTTTCGAAGCTAACCACCCGCTCGTCAAACACAAGTTGGGACTGATTCGTCGCCACGACATCAGCACGAAAGATTTTCGCGAACTCGCCTCCGAAATTGCCCGGCTCCTCACCTACGAAGCAACCAAAGACCTTGAGACCGAGCCGGAGACAATCACCGGCTGGAATGGTCCGGTTCAGGTTGAAAAAATCAAGGGGAAAAAGATTACTGTTGTCCCGATCCTGCGTGCCGGACTGGGAATGATGGATGGCGTTCTCGATCTGATCCCGAGCGCCCGGGTCAGTGTCGTCGGTCTTTACCGTAATGAAGAGACCCTTGAACCGGTCACTTATTTTGAAAAACTGACCAGCAGCATCGACAACCGGACGGCATTGATCCTCGATCCGATGCTGGCGACAGGCGGTTCACTGGTTGCCTGTATCGATATGCTGAAAAAAGCGGGATGTACCAGCATCCGTGGACTTTTCCTCGTCGCCGTTCCTGAAGGGATCGCGCGGGTAGAAAAAGAACACCCCGATGTCGACATCTACGTTGCATCAATCGACGAAAAACTCAACGAAAACGGTTATATTCTTCCCGGCCTCGGCGATGCCGGAGACAAGATATTCGGAACGAAATAAACTGACTGATAACTTTTGCGGAGAAGGACTTAAAAACATGAATCAGACCCCTGCCCCCACAGATTACAATTTTCGCGCGAAGGATTGCCTGCTAGGTGCCCAGATGCTGTTTGTCGCATTCGGTGCTCTGGTTCTGGTCCCCCTCCTGACCGGCCTGGATGCCAACGTGGCGCTATTCACCGCCGGAGCCGGAACCCTGATTTTCCAGGTTATCACCCGTGGAAAGGTTCCCGTGTTTCTGGCATCGAGCTTCGCCTTCATTGCTCCGATCATCTACGGTGTCGGTCAATGGGGTATCCCGGCAACCATGTGCGGGCTGGTCGCCGCAGGTCTGGTTTACGCTATTCTCAGTTTTGTTGTCCGCATTTTCGGTTCAGGCATTCTCCATAAAATTCTCCCCCCCATCGTCACCGGTCCGGTCATTATGGTTATCGGTCTGGTCCTCGCCCCCGTCGCTATTCACATGGCATCGGGACGCACCGGTGACGGCGCAGCGTGGCTGGTTCCTGAAACAACCGCACTGATCATCGCCGGCGTTTCCCTTGCGGTCACAATTCTGGTGTCACTGCTGGGTCGTGGTCTGTTCAAACTGATTCCCATCTTAAGTGGAATTACCGCCGGCTATATCGTCTCCCTTATTCTCGATGCCAGCGGCTTCACCGCTTCCACCCAGGCAGCTTTCGATCCGGGAACACTCCAAAACTGGACGGCACCGGTTCTGATTTCGATGGAAAAAGTGACTTCAGCACCCTGGTTTTCCTTTCCCAACTTCACTTTCCCGACCTGGAACCTCGAGGCCATCCTCTTTATTGTTCCGGTCGCTATCGCCCCGGCAATTGAGCACTTTGGTGACATCCTCGCCATTGGCGGAATCTCGGGGAAAGATTACGTTGACGATCCGGGGATTGAAAACACTCTGCTCGGAGACGGGATTGCGACCAGTTTTGCCGCAATGCTTGGTGGCCCGCCCAACACCACCTATTCCGAGGTATCGGGTGCCGTAGCGCTGACAAAATCATTCAATCCCGCGATCATGACCTGGGCAGCAATCACCGCAATCCTCCTCGCCTTCATTGGGAAGCTCGGAGGGTTCCTCAACTCAATTCCCGTCCCGATCATGGGTGGCATCATGGTGCTGCTGTTTGGTGCGATTGCTGTTATCGGCATCAATACCTTGGTTAAAGCGGGAACCGACCTGATGCAACCCCGCAATCTGGCAATTGTCGCCGTCATTCTGGTCTTTGGTATTGGTGGAATGAGTTTTGACCTGGCGGTTGTTAAACTCGGGGGCATTGGCCTGGCGGGTGTTGTCGGAGTGCTGTTGAATCTGATTCTTCCAGCCGGACACGAAGACTAGATTTATCTGACGACAAATCGTAAAACAAAAAACGGGGTAAGCGATAC
>CAZQFI010000221.1:0-2899 GCA_964592545.1 uncultured Geobacteraceae bacterium | reverse complement strand
TGTTCAGCGGCTTCTTTGGCAGCATACAGACTGGCAGCGTAGTTGCCGCCGGTTTTTGCTTCGCCGGTTCCCCCTTCGGTGGCACGGACGTAGAAATCGGAGATCCAGATTTTCACCGGTGCGACACCGCCTTTGTAATAGGCGCCAACCGGGCCGAGAATGACATAGCACAGATACTGATCCGCCGGGCGGACTCCCAGCATTGGCTCGGTCGCAATCATTGTCGGGCGGACGTAGAGGCTGGTCCCTTCCGAATGGGGAACCCAGTCAGCTTCGAGACGGATCAACTCCAGCATCGCATCGAGGAAGAATTGTTCGTCGACCTGAGGCATACACATCCGCTCGGCACTGCGGTTGAAGCGATCGACGTTATCGGCCGGCCGGAACATCGCAAGCTTACCGTCGGGATGGCGAAAAACCTTCAGCCCTTCAAAAATTTCCTGGGAATAGTGGAGCACCATGGCAGCCGGATCGAGGGACAGCGGACCGTAAGGCTGGATGCGGGCAGAGTGCCACCCTTTGCCGGTATCGTATTCCATCACCAGCATCCGGTCGGTAAACTGTTTGCCGAATACCAGTTCATTGTCATCTGTGATGGGTGTTTTTGGCGTCGTAACAGGTAAAATTTGTAGATCCATAGGGACTTCTCCGGAAAAAGGGGCCATTGAGAAGCTGTTTTTTTATCACACCCGGAGCTGTTGCTGCAAGAAGATCTGCGGGGGGAGCTTGTTCGATGGGGCGTTTTTAAGTATTGTTGTTCCCCGACCGTTTTTTGAGCCGTCTCGTCTTATGGGGGAGATTTTCATGTCTGCAATAGAACTTAAATATGGGCAAAGCTCGTTTGAGTGCCAAATTCCCGGGGCCAGATGTCTTCAGGCTGCCCGGATTCCAATGCCACCCGATCCTGTGGATGTGATTCGCCGGGCCTTGGCCGATCCCATCGGGACTCCGCCGTTGCGAGAGATCATCAACCCCGGTGAAAAAGTTGTTATCGTGACTTCCGATATCACCCGTTACAGTGGCAGTGAGATCTATCTGCCGATTGTGGTGGAAGAACTCAATGAATGTGGAATTCCCGATCGTGATATCGAAATTGTTATAGCACTGGGAATTCATCGTAAGCAGACGGAGGCTGAACACCGCAAAATCCTCGGACCCCTCTTCGGTCGGATTGCTGTTTACGATCACGAATGTGAAGAGCAAGACGAACTTGTCGCACTGGGAATCACAGATTCAGGGATTCCGGTGCAGATCAACCGGCGGGTTGTCGATGCTGACCGGGTGATTGTGACGGGAACGATCGGATTTCACTATTTTGCCGGGTTCGGCGGTGGACGGAAGGGGTTGGTCCCGGGGGTGGCGAGTCGGGAAACCTGTATGGCCAGCCATTTTGCGGTGTTTAATCCCCCGGAAATTGGTGGAAAACATCCACAGGCGGTGGCCGGAGTGATGGACGGGAACCCGGTCAATCAGAATCTGATCCAGGCGGCTCGCCGGGTTGAGCCCGATTTTCTGTTGAATACGGTGCTGTCTCCCGATAAACATATTCTTGGTGTGTTTTGCGGCGATCTGGAGGAGGCCCACCGGGCCGGCTGTGAGATGGTCAACGAGTTGTTTCGAGTGACCGTTGATCAGCCTGCTGATCTGGCGATCGTGTCGTGTGGTGGTGAGCCGAAAGACATCAACTTTATCCAGGCGCAGAAAGCCCTCGATTACGGTTGCCGGGCGGTCAAAGAGGGGGGGACGATTATTTTTATTGCTGCTTGTCGTGACGGTTTTGGTTATCCAACCTTTTTCGACTGGTTCCGTTATCAGGATCTCGATGAGTTTGAGAGTGCCTTGCGGAAAGATTATCAGATTAATGGTCAGACGGCCCACGCCGTTTTGACCAAGGCACGGCGTTTCCGGGTGATTCTCATCAGTGAGCTGTCGGCTGCTGAAACACAGCAGATGGGGATGGAGAAAGCTGCAGATTTACAGAGTGCTCTCGATGTGGTATTGCCGGAACTGGAATCTGATGCTGAGATTGTTGTGATCCCCGATGGCGGGGTCGTGTTACCGATGGTGGGTGGGGGAATTTAACGGAGAGGCGCTGAGAAGGAGGGTTGGAGAGAAGGTCTAAACCACAGAATAGCCACCAAGACACCAAGGACTCCAAGAGAATCCAGATCAAAAACGTTTTTTAAGGTTTTAAAACCCAAAAAAAGATTTTTGTTTTTTCTTGGAGCTCTTGGAGCCTTGGTGGCTAAATTTAAGGTTCTGACTTTCTCTGCGGTTCTCTCTGCCTCAGCGTCTCTCCGTTAAAATAGAATTTTTCAAAGGATTTAAATATGCCAACAAAAGAAGCTGTTATCCAGCGGGTTATCGAAACGGGATCGTTGCCGACCCTTTCAACGGTTGCTTCAAAATTGATCAATATTACCGGCAAGGAAGAGACGACGATTTACGACATCTCAAAGCTGATTGCTCAGGATGTGTCGCTGTCGTCAAAAATCCTCAAGGTGGTGAACTCCTCTTTCTACAATTTTCCTAACGAAGTTGGGACAATCCAGCAGGCGGTCGCGATTCTGGGAACCAACGCGGTTCGCAGTCTGGTGTTGTCTTTTTCGTTTTTAAATATGGAACGTCCCCAGCACGGAGAGGGGTTCAACTATGGCCGATTCTGGGCAGAATCCCTTGCGGCTGCGGTTGCTTCAAAGCTGATCATGGCAAAGGTGTCGGATGGCGACCCCGAGGAGGTTTTTACCGTCAGTTTGTTGCAGAATCTTGGTAAGTTGATCCTCGCCTGTGCCTATAAGGGAGAGTACGATAAGCTTCTGACCGAGGCTGCGGGAAGTGAAAAACGGTTGCTGGAACTGGAAGAAGAGCGTCTTGGGGCCAGTCACGCCTACGTCGGTGG
>CAZQFI010000220.1:0-2018 GCA_964592545.1 uncultured Geobacteraceae bacterium | reverse complement strand
TCTGCAGTGGAATCGATCGTTTTGTAGGTGTTCAGGGCTTTATCGCGGAACAGCCGGTCGAGTTCCAGACCTAACCGGTTTGTTTCTGCCTGACCGATCAGGTCAAGAGGTGGGATGGTCCTTCCAGTCCGGGGGTGGATTCCCCGACTGAGCGCTTCGACGCCGACAACCTTTTTATCTCGCAGGCTGATAATCGGTTGAAAGTGGGTGACGACGGCAGCGTCAGCAATGATCTCGTCAATAGTGTACTGCTCTGCTTCTTGTTCCTGCATGGAGTCTCCGCAGCCTTGATTCCCCCTCCCGGCACTTTTCATTTTGAATAGGTTGTCTCTTAAGTCATGATTTGTATCAGCCGGAATCATAGGGTCAGTTTTTGTGTTTGTAAAGTATATATGTCTGAAATTGCTCATTTTTATCCCATTATTATTGACTGAAATTGTTGCATATTAGGGGGAATAATTAACGGTCAACAATGGCTTATATGGAGAGGCTTTTTGTGAAGAAGTTCTTGCGTTATTTTCCGGAAACAAATAAACTACCAAATTCTTTTAAATGAGTCCTGCTCGGGGAGGCAGTGTTTGCGGGATTATTCAGGAATATAGTGATTGCGGGTGCCGGATTTTTCTGTGCACCCTCTTTGTATTTATAATGCCGGCGGTTTTCAGAGCTGCTCCGGCGAATCTCTTTTTATACGGGTGGGTTGATGACGATTAAAGAACAGCTGGTGCACGATATGAAAGAGGCGATGAAAAGTAAACAGGCTGATCGTCTCGGAACGATCCGTCAGCTTCGCAGTGCGATCAAGAATAAGGAGATCGAGCAGCGCCAGGACCTTGATGACGACGGTATCATCGGTGTTATCAGTACCGCTGTCAAACAGCGGCGCGAAGCGGCACAGATGTATCACGATAATGGCCGTCCCGAGCTGGCAGCCAAGGAAGAGGCAGAACTGGCTGTTCTGCAGCAGTATCTTCCTGCCCAGCTGAGTGAGGATGAGGTTCGTGAGATCGTGATTGCCGTGGTTGCCGAAACGGGTGCTTCCTCGATGAAAGATATGGGGAAGGTGATGCCGCTGGTGATGGCAAAAACCAAAGGTTCGGCTGACGGTAAAATGGTGAACCAACTGGTCCGGGAACAGTTGGCGGGCTAGACAGGGTGTCCTTCGGCTGGCTCGATATCGGCATATTGGTGATCCTTGCAATGTTCCTGATTAAAGGGGTGTTGCGCGGATTATTGAAAGAGATCTGCTCTCTGTTGGGGCTGATTCTCGGCGGGGTGTTTGCGTTCACATTTCACCTGCCGCTTGCCCAGTTTTTACAGGACTCCTTTCATTTGCCGGCCCAATTGTGTGTCTGGGGATCGTTTCTGGCGATCTTTCTGCTGATGGTTCTTCTGTTTGCCGTTCTCGGATTTGTCCTCAATCGCTTTGTTAAGCTGGTTTTTCTCGGCGGATTTAACCGCCTTGCCGGGGCGATATTCGGCATTGTTCAGGGGGTGGTCATTCTCTCGATGATTCTGCTGGCACTCAGTTCATCAGTCGCTCCCGAAGGCTTACAAAAGACCGTCAGGGGTTCACAGCTCGCCCCCCCGTTTGTAACCCTGGGGGAGTCGATTTTTATTGGTAGCCGGGATCTGATCGGGCGGTGAGTTGAGTCATGATCTGTAGCGAGTCAACATTGCAGCGGCTGGAATATCCACGGCTGCGGGCATTGCTGGCGGGGCAGACCCAATCGGAGCCGGGTCAACGGCAGGCTGAACGCCTTGTTCCGTTGCGTGACCAGACAGCGATTGAGGTTGCACTGACTGAAGTTGATGAAGCTCTGCAGTGGTTGAGTGACGGCCAGGCTCCCGGATTGGGCGGCGGTCGCGATTTGTCAGAACTTCTGGTGACCGTCCGGGCCGAGGGGAGCCTGCTGGCTGCGGATGACTTGCTGAAGGTTGCCCAGTCGTTGCAGGTGATGCGTGATTGCCATGATTTTTTCCGGCGCGGTGAACAGCAGGGGCTGTTGCCGCAGCTG
>CAZQFI010000219.1:0-11261 GCA_964592545.1 uncultured Geobacteraceae bacterium | reverse complement strand
CTCCTTCTGTTTATTATTGTGATAGTGCCCGCCGGTGCTACCGCTATTTCCATGACATGTCATACGCGACTAGCTCCCCAAGACATCAATCAGTTCATCAATCTCTTCGGCAGCATAATCGCTGTCCCGAAGAGCGCTTCGGTATTGTTCAAGTAACGCCTCGGCAGCGTGATTATCGTGCCGTTGCCGATACAGTGCCAGCAGTTTTCTCACCATCGAATCGTGAGTCGGATCAAGCAGGAGCCCCCGCTGAAGGATTTCGATCGCATCGTCCGACCTGCCACGCTGCTGTAACAGCTGAGCGAGCAAGCCCAATTGTTCCAGCCGCAGCAGAGTCAGCCGATCACGCTGTAAAGACAGATCTCCGTTCAGATCGTACCCCGAAAGAAATTCTCCGCCCCAGATCCGATCCATCTTCCACAGGGCATGTTCCGCCTGCCAATAATGCTCACGCTGCAGATGGTAACGCACCCGCTCCATCGTTTCATCAAAATTTGAGCTGTCGATAATAACATGGCGCAGTGACACCATCCCTTTTTCCAGCACCAGATAATCTTTGCGTACCCGCTTTCCGAAACTTTTCTCGAGCGCCTTCCGCAACCGCGAATGGGCCGTATCAAAATTGTTCCGGGCTTTGTGTGGCGGGCTGTCGGGCCACAGAACCCCCATGATCAATTCGCTGCTGACACTGTGATTGGGTGATGCCACCAGTAACGATAAAATGGATCGTGATGCCTGCCCGACCTGGCTCATGTCAAAAAGAGTGTCTTCCAGTTTCAGTTCAAAACGTCCCAGACAATGGACCTTGAGAAGCGGAATCACCCGACTATCAGGAGTCAGGGTTGCAGTCAAATGTTCTTCAAGCAGAGTCTGAAATAAACTCAATCCCTCCCGCCCTCTGATGAGTGGCAGCAGCTCTTCAAGCAGTTCAGGGGTTAGTCCCCAAAAAAAAGAGACCCGGTGCCGTCTCAGTTGTTCGACGAAAGCGTCAACCTGAACGATAGCCGCCTCAATTTTCCCCAGTTTCAGCTGTGAAACAGCCATCCATGCGTGTAATCCCGGTCGGAATCGCTCCTCTTTGGTGCCAAGGGACCCTTCCAGTGCTTCGACAAAATACTCAGCAGCCTGATGATAATGGCCCAGCGTAAAACTTGTCGCTCCGGCATACAACAAACTTTCCAGACGAAAATAGACCCCTCCGCTGTGCTCTCGCAGGCGTAATCCCATGTTGAGGTCATCAAGAGCTCCGCGCTCGTCGCCCGAAAGAGCCCTGGTCCACCCTCGCAGTTGCAGCAACCGACTCTGCAAATGGGCCCCGGCAGCATGTCCATCGAGTAACGCAATTTCGAGGATTTCAAATGTCCGCTGCGATTCCCCTTTTGCCAGAAACAAACCGGCAGCATAGTAGCTCATCAGCGGCTTCATAATTGAGAGCGGCTGCCTGCCGTGCTGGCAGCCCGCCGAAAGCATCTGGCGCTGCTTTTGAAAACCGGCCAGATCACCACCGGCATGAATCACCCCACAACAGGCTGCCTGCAGGACATCGTTTTCGAGCATACAGCCAACCTCAAGGCTACACGTCAAAGCCTGTTCAAGAGCGGCTTTTGCAACCAGATAACGCCCCTGCTGCAAAGCAGTCAACCCACGCAATAAACTGAGTTCAAGCTGCTGCTCCACCAGCTGCGCCTGCTGAGCTTCTGCCAGAGCCCCCGGCAGAAAGGATTCGACCACCTGAAAACCGTGGCAAAAAATCAATTCTGCCAGCCCGAGAGCATAAGCGACCTTCAGCCGCTCAACAGAAGAGAGGGAATCACTGAGCTCATGTGACAGCTCCCGGTAGAGTGGAAGAAACTTCCGCCAGCGCTCAAAAGAAGCCTCCAGGTAAACAGATTGCCGGACCATTTGCGTCAGCGTCAGCAACTGTCCCCGGCGATCGGCCGCAGCAGAGAAATTCCGGAAAGCCAGACTCAACCAGTAATCGGATCTGGAACGTTGTTCCTGTAGAAAATAAATTCCCCGGAACAACGCCATCCAGCCACAGTCCGTCAAGACCTCTTCGGGAATTGTGTTGATCAGAGCAAAAACCGTTGCGCGATACCGTTTCTCCAACAAAGAGAAGCCCAACTGATTCAGCAGTTGAGACGCTGCCGGATATTGTGCTGTCGAAATCAGGCACTCCAGCGCAGCAGTATACCCCTTTTGCTGATGGTACCAATCAGCAGCGATCAGTCCAACCTGCTGCTGCTCTTTTTCAGAGAGCAGCTGTTTCGCTTTCTGCCGCAGCAGATCTCTGACCGGGGGGTTAAAAAACAAACACTCCTCACCATCCAGAGTCTGATTCAATGACAGCTGATGACGATTCAGATAATCAAACAACGCGGTAATATCGGCAATTTCACTTAACTTTTCGGCCAGCGCAACAGGGACATGGTCGAGCAGCGCCAGCTTTAACAACGTCCGTCGCCACGGCAGAGGGAACTCTGTCACCACTTTTTCAAAGAACTGTTTCTCGTCGATCTTGGCAGGATCGGGAAGTTCATCAACCAGTTTACGCAGCAACTGTTGATCGATCTCAGCCAGAGGGCCGTCGCCCGAAAATAACAAACCGCGAATCCAGCGCAACCGATCGGTGTGTTCGACCAACTGCTGCTGGACTTCGTTTGAACGCTGCTCACTTTCACACAGCCGCAACATCACCTTGATCCGTGCCAGCATCTCGACATTGCTGATCGGCTGCGAAATAAAATCGTGGGCACCAACCTCCAACCCCTCGGCACGCATCTCGGGCGACGCGATATGAGCCGTCATCAGCACCAGTGGAATCGTCGCCGTCTGCGGCATTTTTCGCAATCGCCGACACATTTCAAGACCATCCATCCCCGGCATCTGCACATCGATAAAGGCGCCATCGATATGTTCACACTCTGCCAGTTTCAGTCCTTCCAGTGCCGTTGCCGCCGTCAGCACCCCCACCTCGGGGAGATCGAGTTCGATAATCTTGACCAGCAGCAGCAGGTTGGTTGGATTGTCATCCACCAGCAGCAGGGTAAATTGTCGATTGTTCGCGCTCATAACCTGTCTCAAACCGGCATCAGTCCGGCAAATTTCAACAACAATTTTTTCGTACCGACCGAGTTAAAATAGACCGTCACCTTCTGTTTGTCACCACTACCCTCAAGGCGCCGTACCGTCCCGATCCCGAATTTGATATGACGAACCCGGCTGCCCAGCTGAAAGCCGGCAGCAGAGCTTTCTGGCTCAGGTTGCCGGCGTAGCGGCTTGACAGCGACCTCGACGGCGGAAGTCTCTTCGACAGCGTCGCTCGGAGCAACCAGATCTGCCAACGATGCAAGGTTGTGAGAACTGCCTGACTCGCTCACCGGTGGTGTTTCGACCGTCATATCGCCCAACAGTTCAGCGGGAATTTCGGCGAGAAACCGGCTTGGCGGATTAAACTGGTAGGTGCCGTAAACCCGCCGCCGCCGGGCATGGGAAAGATAGAGCTTTTTCATTGCCCGGGTCATCCCGACATAACAGAGCCGCCGCTCTTCGGCAAGTTCTTCTCCCAAGGCACCGGAGCGGGCATGAGGAAACAGCCCCTCCTCCATCCCGGTCATAAAGACCACGGGGAATTCTAACCCTTTTGCCGAATGGAGGGTCATCAGTGTGACCCGCTGCTGTGTCGCATCGTATTGGTCAAGATCGGTAATCAGAGCGATCTGCTCCAGATAATCGTGAATCGATCCCCCCGTTGCCGCGTGTTCCTCCATCCCCACCAGCAACTGCTCAAGATTTTCGAGCCGTCCCTTTGCTTCCTGGCGGCCGTCACTGGTCAGTGCCCCGTCAGCTTCTTCTTTCAAAGCCGGGCCATAGCCGCTGGCATCGATCAACTCGGCCATCAATTGTGGGTAGGGGATGCGCTCAAGCCGAGCAGTAAAATCGTCAATCAAAGCAACAAAAGTCGTCACTTTTTTGGCAGCCGCCCCTTTCAGGCCACCTCTTTCCAGCGCCAGCCTGCAGGCAGGGAGAAAACCACCCGCTTCGCTCTCAAATGCGGCAATTCGTTCAACTGTCGTATTGCCAATTCCGCGTGCCGGGACGTTAATAATTCGCCGAGCGGCCAAAGAATCACTGGGATTGACTAAAACCCGCAAATACGACAAAGCATCTTTGACTTCAAGTCGGGCGTAAAATTTAACCCCACCGAACATGACATAAGGGATGCGCCGACTGCGCAACGCCTCCTCAAGGGCGCGTGACTGGGCATTGGTCCGATAAAAAACGGCAATGTCGCGCAGACAGAATCCGTCATCCTGTAAACGTTCAATCTCACCAGCGACAAAACGGGCCTCTTCGAGATCATCGGGGGCAGCCTCAATATAGATGGGCTCACCGGCATCGTTATCGGTCCAGAGTTCTTTTTCACGGCGATCGGGATTGTTCCCGACCACAGTTCCGGCCGCGCGGAGAATTGTCCGGGTTGAGCGATAATTCTGCTCCAGACGGATAATTCGGGCAGCCGGGAAATCACGATCGAAACCGAGAATGTTGCCAACCTCGGCCCCTCGCCAGCGATAGATCGACTGATCGTCATCCCCGACAACACACAAACTGGTCTGTTCTCCAAGAAGTAACTGCATCAACCGATACTGCACCCGGTTGGTATCCTGAAACTCATCAATCAACAAATGGGTAAAGCGCCCCTGCCAACGCTGGCGAACCTCTGTGCACTCTTCAAACAGCTGAACTGTCAACAGCAGCAGGTCACCAAAATCGACAGCATTGGCCGCCTTGAGTTTGCCCTGATATTGGGCGTAAAGTTCTCCCAGCAATTCTTCATCGTCACGAAGATCATCAAGGGCATCGGGCAGCAAACCACGATTTTTAGCACGATCAATAAATGCTGCCAGGCCACGTGGTTTCAGCACTTTCTCCGAAATATTCTGAGCTTTGAGGATATCGCGAAGTAACCGGAGCTGATCCTGGTCATCATAGATTGAAAAATCGCGGCGGTAACCGAGGTGGTGGATTTCCTGCCGCAGAATTCGGGCACACCCCGAGTGAAAGGTCGAAATCCACGGCAGTTCGCCCTCTCCCAGTAACAGCTCAAGACGCTCACGCATCTCTTTGGCCGCCTTATTGGTAAACGTCACCGCCATGATCTGCCATGCAGGGACACCCCGTTCACGAATCAGATAAGCCACCCGATGGGTCAGAGCGCGGGTTTTCCCCGAGCCGGCACCGGCAAGCAACAACAGCGGCCCGTCGTCGTGAAGGACCGCCTGCTGCTGCGGCTCATTGAGTGCCGTCAGCAGATCACTCATCGTCATCCCCCAGCGTCTTGCTCATCAGGGCGCGGTTATAGGCCGAAATCATATCGCGCCGTGAAACAATCCCGTAAAGTTTCCGGTGAGTTTCGCGATCAACAACGGGGAGTTGCTCAATATTACGGTAGCCAATCTTCCGCATCGCCGTGTCGAGATCTTCTTCGGGATGAACCGTGATAACATCCTTGGTCGCCAGCTCCTTGATCACCACCAGATCCATCAGCTCCTTTTCAAACACCACCCCCATGAAATCCTGCACCGAGATAATTCCCGTCAGTTCACCCAGCTCATTGACCAGCGGAAAGTTGGTATGGTGGGTCTGCTGGATAAATTCGGCAAATTTTCCCAGGGTCATATTCTCGGGCACCGTTTCAACCCGGTGCGACATCACATCGCCGACCGACAGCGCCTTCATGATGTTACGCTCTTTTCCCGCCTCAAGATTAATCCCGATACGGGTCAATTCGGCCGTCTCCAGGCTGTCCTTTTTCAACCAGCGCGCAATCGAAGTTCCGATAACGCAGGTCAACATAATCGGAATGATGACCTCGTAGCTGTCGGTAATCTCAAACAACAGGAAGATCGCCGTCATCGGCGCATGGGTGGCCGCCGCAAGAAACGCCCCCATCCCCACCAGAGCATAGGCCCCGGCTGACAGGTGGGCTACCGGGAAAATTGCCTCAACCATCTGCCCGTAGGCACCACCGGCGACCGCACCGAGGAACAAACAGGGCGCAAACAGACCACCGGGAAATCCCGAGCCGAGGGTGATCGATGTTGCAACCATTTTTGCGATGACCAGCAGCACCAGAAGGTACCAGATATCATGGCCCGAGATCGCCTCGTTGACAAATTCGTAACCGTTACCCAGCACCTGCGGAAATCCAACCCCGATCAGTCCAACCGTCAATCCACCGAGAATCGGCTTGGCCAGACGAGGAACCGGAATTGCGTCGATCCAATCCTTGATTTTGATGTGGAGATCGATAAACCAGGCCGCCAGACCGCCGATCACCAGCCCAAGCCCGACATAGAGACCAATTTCCCACAGACTGACCATCGAATAAGATGGTGCGACGACCTCAGAAACATTTCCCAGCAGCGCTCGCGAAACAACCGTTGCCATCCCGCTGGCAATGACAATCGAGGTGAAACTGGCAACCTCAAAGGAGGAAAGAAGGACGATTTCAGTGGCAAAAAAGACCCCCGCCAGTGGCGCATTAAACGTTGCGGCAACCCCTGCTGCGGCCCCACAGGCGACCAAAACTTTGATCCGATCGCCGCTCATCTTGAACATTTTACCGAACTGACTGCCGATTGTTCCACCAATCGCGGCAATCGGCCCTTCCTGCCCGGCACTGCCCCCGGTTCCCAGTGTGATCGCAGACGCCAGCCCTTTGGTCAGCAGTGGTCGAAACGGCAGTTTGGCCCCCTGCAGGTTGACCCGAACCAGAAAAGTGGCAAATCCCCCCTTGAGATCCTTCCCGAAAAAAATCCACAGTGGAATAATCAGCAGTCCACCGATCGCTGGAAGCACCATTGGCAGAAAACGCTGTGGTGTCCAGACATCGGGCGAAACGTCGAACAATTTCATACTCTGTTCAACGACACCCCAGTGGATCAGCTCAATCGTCTTGCGAAACAGATAATTTCCCAGCCCACCAAGCAGCCCGATAATGACCGCCAGAATAATCTGAAAGGTATTGTCACTGATTTTGAAGTGACTCAAAAACTGGTGAGTCACCCGCCGGATCCGACGGGTGTAGATATAAAATGATGTCGCTAGGTGAGGCTTGCTCATGATTCTAACTATTCTCAGACAACCTGAAATAACATTTTTTATAGTGAAAATATGGAGTCACCGGAGACCACTCCGAAAACTCGATACCAGCCAAGGCAAACTCTAATTTGTACGCCACGACCTGCGGCAGGTCAATAGAGATTATTGCTTTTGATTCAATAACTTTGGGTTATTTTTGATTATTCTTCAGAAACTCTCCTGACAGGGTAAATTCACCCAAAAATTCAAAGTAAAAACTGACAATAGTATTTCTGCAGGGTTCTTTCCTCATTAAATCATTGTTCGTCACTTTCTTTACTGATATTGTTAAGATTAAGATTCAAAGGAATTGGGCCAACGTATCGAAGGAGTTCATAAATAATGAGCTGGCTAACCAATCGGGAAAAACGTTCCTTTATCATTCAACTGGGTCTTGCAATGATCTTGATTGCTATTTCCTACCTGATTGTAAAAAACATTCACGACAACCTTGCTGCCGTAGGGATAAAAATCAATTTTGGCTTCCTGAACGGGGAATCGGGCTTTGACGTCAATGAATCCCTGATTTCCTATTCAGCCTCTGACAGCTATGCCCGCGTTTTGCTGGTAGGCCTGCTTAATACGTTACAGTTGTCGATTGTCTGTATCATTGGATCAACGTTGATCGGCGTTGTGATGGGAATCATCCGTGCTGGCAACAACTGGCTTGGTCGTCGCTTGGCGCTTGCTTATGTGGAGATGCTGAGAAACTTGCCAAAACTTTTGATTCTCCTGGCTGTTTTCGTGGTTATGGTCAATCGACTACCGGTTGTACGCCATGCCTGGAACATCTTCGATAGCATCTACATTTCAAATCGCGCATTTTATTACCCAAAACTGATTTGGGTCGATAATATGAATATCGTCCTGGTCGGCACGTTTGTCTGGCTTGTCGCTGCTGTTTTATGGGGTCGATATGTTCATCATCGCCAGGATTTGACCGGCCAGCGACTACCAATCACTTGGCCGATCATCGGAGCTCTTCTGGCGATGCTGCTATTAACGTCAACCCTGTTCAATATTCCGTATCAGTTTTCTACTCCGATTCTCAAAGGTTTCGATTTTGTTGGCGGTGGACGACTATCCGTCCAGTTTGTTGCATTGGCGCTCACCCTCAGCATCTACCACGGTGGACAGATTACCGAACTGGTACGAGGTGGGATTCAATCTGTTTCAAACTCGCAGCTTGAGGCGGCTCATGCTCTAGGATTCAGATCGGGACAGATTACCCGGCTGGTCGTTCTGCCACAAGCCTTGCGGATGATCATCCCGCCAATGGGAAATCAATACCTCAATCTGATCAAAAATACCTCTATCGGACTGGCGATCGGCTATTCGGATCTGGTTTCAGTCATGAGTACCTCAATTAATCAGACCTTCCGCCCGATCGAACTCATGTCGATTACGATGATGACTTACCTGGCCATAAGCCTGGTCGTGACAGCGTTACTTAACTGGTTTAATGCTCGCACCAAAATCGTAGGAAATTGATGGTGAATACGAACAAACAAGAGATTTTGAAACCGCCCGAGGTTAAATTCGGTGCTATCCGCTGGGTACGTATCAACCTGTTCAGCAATATTTTCAACAGTATTGTAACTATCAGCGTGGTGCTGTTTCTCTTGTGGATTGTCCCGGCGATTTTTTCCTGGATGTTTATTGATGCTGTAGGATTTGGCGGTGATGAAGCCCTCTGCCGGTCAGCACAGGGAGCCTGCTGGCCATTCATGCGGGAAAAAGCACGGCTGATCCTGTTTGGTACTTATCCTTACGATCAGCAATGGCGTGCAGCGCTGGCAAGCTTGGTTGTTATCGGCCTGGTCGGAACATTGATGTTCAAGCGCTTAAAAGTGAAACATATGGTCCTTCTCTGGGTTGTTGGTGGTGCCCTTTTTGTCGGGCTTATGCTGGGCCACATCATGGGTCTTCCCACCGTACAGACCGTTCAATGGAATGGCCTGCCAGTTTTTTTGCTGTTGGCTGTATTCAGCCTTGCCGCTGCATTTCCGTTGGGTATTATTCTGGCGCTTGCCCGCTTCCAGAACCAGCACCTTCTCATCCGCAGTCTGGCAACCGGTTACATTGAATTGATTCGGGGTGTTCCCCTGCTGACTGTTCTCTTCATGGGACTGTTTATTCTTCCCATGATCATGCCGCAGGGGTTTTTTATCGAACCGCTGATCGCCATTCTGGTGGCACTGATGATGTTTCATGCGGCCTATCTCGCCGAAGATATCAGAGGCGGGCTGCAGATATTACCCCGCGGACAGTTTGAAGCTGCCGACAGCCTCGGGCTGAGCTACCGCTACAAAGTTTTGCTGGTTGTTTTACCACAAGCATTGAAAAAAGCTCTCCCGGCAATTTTCAACACCCTGATTGGAGCCTACAAGGACACATCATTGGTGGTCATCGTCGGAATCCATGATATGCTCTCTACGGCCAAAATGGCCTACAGCGACCCGGGATGGCAAAAGTATGGCCTTGAAGCCTATTTCTTTGTTGGCCTCTGGTATTTCACGTCATGCTGGTGCCTGTCTGCTTATGGTCGTCATCTGGAAAAGGTAAAGGCGCATTAAAACAAGTCTCCAGATTGTTGGAAGCGGGCACTTTATTAAAAAAATCGTTGTATCCTGATATTAATTGGCAGGATACATCATCTTGTCATCATTAACTTTTAAGTGGAGGTCCCGGATGAAACGTATTGTTATTTTGATTTTTGCACTGGTTGTTTCTATGACTGTTTTTGCAACCCAGACGATTGCCGGATCGGTTCTGAACGAGATTAAAGCGGGCGGGAAGATTATCTGCCTTGTCAATCCAAACTCACCGGGGTTCTCGACTCCCGACAGCAAAGGGGTGTTTCAGGGATTCAATACCGATTTTTGCAGAATGGCTGGGGCAGCAATTTTCGGAGATACCAGTAAAGTGGATATCCGTGGTATCGGATTTTCCGACAGCATGAAAACGATCGTTGCCCGCAAAGCCCACATGGCTTCTCGCAGCATTACCAATACCGGAACACGTGATGCAGACCCGGGCCTGGCTTTTGTCGTCACAACATTCTACGATGGTCAGGGTTTCATGGTTGCCAATAATCTTGGCGTCAAATCGGCAACCGAATTAAATGGTGCGACCGTCTGTGCCGAAGAAGGGTCAACCACTTTACTGAATATTGCAGATTGGTTCAGTAATCGAAACATGGATTACAAAGTCGAAAATATTGGCGATAAAACAGCTCGGCTGCAGGCTTTCTATGCCGGCAAATGTGATGTTCTCGCCAGTGACTATACCGCCCTGTTATCGGATCGGCAGCTTGCACCCAATCCAGATGACTACACAATTCTACCCGAAATCATTTCGAATGAACCACTGACTCTGGTTGCTCAACCGGATCAGGAACTGGAAGCCATCCTCTTCTGGGGTTTTCAAATCATGTTGACAGCAGAGAAATATGGCATTACATCACAAAATGTTGACGATTTTGTTAAGGATCTTGCCAACCAGCCCAAAGCAGTTAAACGCCTCCTTGGAGAAAAAAGTGCGACGGGTGACATGGCAGAGAAACTACAGATTCCCAGCAACTGGGCCTACAATATTATCAAGCAGGTCGGTAACTATGGCGAGGTATTTGAGCGGCATCTTGGTCAAAAGACGGCATTCAAACTGATCCGCAAAGGGACTCCAAACGATTTGAGTTCAAATGGTGGGCTTATGTATGCTTACCCGATCCGCTAGAAAATAAAAATCGAGAAAAACGGAATCAACACACAGGGATTGCCCCTACATCGTCAGATGTAGGGGCAATCCCTGTTCTAAATAAGAACTTACTCCACCGTCACACTTTTAGCCAGATTGCGCGGCTGATCAACATCGGTCCCTTTGAGAACCGAAATGTGGTACGCGAGCAGCTGCATCGGGATTGAGGTCAAAATCGGCATCAGATCCTCGGTCGTTTCGGGGACCTGGATCAGTGTTGCGACTTTCCCCTGCAGCTCGGTTTCATCACCGCTGGCAACCGCAATCACCTTGCCACCACGGGCGCAGACCTCTTCGAGATTTGAGACAACCTTGTCGTAAGTTGCATTGCGCGGCACCAGCACCACGACCGGCAGGTT